>JAISFK010000411.1 GCA_031263625.1 Clostridiales bacterium | reverse complement strand
TGGAAGGTGAGGTAGTCCGGCTCGTCAAGCAGCGGCTTGATGTAGTCCCCGTTGACGCTGTATATGCTCCGGCCGTCCGGGAAAAGCCAGTAGCTGTTCCCGAACCACCCGATGCTGGTTTTCAGCGGCTCGATGTCGGTTTCGCCGTATGCGCTGTCCGTGAATTGTATGGCGGCCGGCAGGCTGTCCTCGCGGCATATCCACTTGCTGTGCTTGTCGGGCGGCACGTCAAACACCCGCAGGACAATTTCGGGCGTCAGGCGCGGCATGCCGCGCAGCGAGTATATCGCCGCGCCGTTGCCAATCCATTGCTCGTCGTTCGGGGCGCTGTAAAGCGTGAGCTGCCTGTAGCGGCTGAAAAGCGACGCTATCATTTTGAGCTTCATTGCCGCGGCCTCCTTGCGCTGAATTCCCAGTCGCGGGCGCGGGCCTGCGGCTCCGCGAACAGGTTTATGAGCCATTTGCCGGGCCTCTCCCTCTGGCGCCCGTAAACAATCGGGATTCCCCCCCGCGCGACTTTTCCCACATAATAGGGCTTGAGGCCCAGAACAACGTGCCCCGCCTTGCACCACTCGGGGCTGTCGAGCACATACGATATGCGAAACAGCGCGCTCCGCCCCGTGTACCCCTGCTCGGGGTGCCCGTCTGCCATGGGGCCGTGCTCGTTGAGCGCCAGATAGTCGCCCTCCCTGTAGTCGCGGTCGTGCTTGCGGACTTCAAAGAGCTTGCGCCCGCTGACGGCGTCCTCAAAATACTTTGGCAGTGTCTTTACCGCGTGGATCATGGTTTTAGTCGCTCCTTCCTGTTATTCGGCTTCCGCGCCCCTCTCGCGCTTTATTCGCGTAGTCGAGGAATAGCACGGCCCCCGTGAACCTCACCCGGTACGGCTCCAAGTCCGCCGCCGTGGCATATAGCCGCCCGTGCCTCTCTTTCATGTCCCGCCAGAAGCTCCACGGCACAAAGAAAAACCTGTCGCCTATGCCCGCGCACACGCCCGCTATCGCGCCCAGCCCCGCGTGGAGCGCGAGCGCCGCCATTTGCGCCTCGGTCAGCGCGCCGCGCTTCAGGCGCTCGGTCGAGGTGTATTTCGCCTCGAACACGATTGACAGCCCGCCCGCGAGCGTCCCCTGAAAATCAGGCTGCGCCGGGGCCGTGAAGCGCCCCGTGAAAATGCCGCCGCCCTCTTTGCGCGCCACCCTGAACGGCTCCGGCGTTTTGTCTATGGCCGCCCGCCCGCATTGCCTGTACATCTCGCAGGCCGCCAGAATATACCCCTCAAACGCCTGCCCGCGGGCGCTGCTCGCGGCGTTTTGGTATCGCAGGAGGGCGTTGCCTGTGCCTGCCATGCGCCCTTCTGCTCGGGTAAAGTCTCCCAGCGGCAGCGTGACCGTCGTGTTTTCAGGCACTTTGCAGCCTCCCTCTCCCTGTATTTTCCGCATCGCCATTCTCCGCCGCGCCGAGCATGGCGCGCCTTTCCCCGCTGCCTGCCGCCCTCTCGTCCCGTTCGGGCCATCTGTCCCGCTCGGGCATTTTGCCCAGGCATTCGCAGCGCTCGCCGGGATCGTTGTTCGCCCCGCAATAGGGGCACGTCCTATACATCATGGCAAATTTACCTCCGCAAAGTTAAAATTTCTCTTCTCGCAATACTCCGCCCACGTTTCCGTCCTGTACTTTGCCATGTACACATACCTCTGGGCAAATTCCAGCTGGGCGGCGTTCGGCCTTATCCCTTTTAGCTCGTTGCGCTCCGCCTGCGCGAACAGCCTTATGCCGGCAAGCTCCCGCAGGCGCTCCGCGCGCTCAGCGGCGTCGCCGATGTCCTTTGTCACGAGCATGTACACGAACAGCCTGTAAGGCTTTACGCCGCGTTCCGCAAGCAGGGCGGCGGCCTGCTGTATCGCGCCGATTTGCTGGGCCGTGTCGCAGGAGAAGCGTATGTGCCTCATCCATTCGAGCCGCCCGAGAATGCCCGCTATGCGCCCGTCAACAAGCCTCGCGTCCATGCCCTGGTTGATGTCCAGCTTGTACCCGCTGCCGATCAGGCTTTCAAGCTCCCGCACCCCGTGCCCGCTCGCCAGAATGTTGTTGTCCATGAGCACGAGCTTGTTGCTGTCGGGGCGGACAAGCTCCCGCCATCGGCGGTACGGCCTTATGCCCCCCTCCTTTGCGGGAACCACGCACCACGGGCAGGAGTTGGGGCAGCCCCTTGTGACAAACCCTATCGCGTAGTCGCAGGCGGGGTATATGGAGTAGTCCGGGAACATCGCGTCAACCTCGGTGGGAAGCTCCGCCTTGGAGCCGTACCCCGTCCCTCCCCGTATCGCCCCCTCGGGCAGGCAAGGGTTTTCGGGCGTGAAGTCGAACACCTTCGAGGAATAGACAATGTCGTATATGCCCGCGTCGCGCCTGGGAGGGTATTCCTCCATCGGGAAAAGCGTGAGCTGCTCCGCGCCGCGCGGGTCAATCGGGGTAAAAAGCTCCGCCGTGTCCCCGCGCTGTTTATGCCAAGCCGCTATTTTCATGAGCGCGTAGTTCGGGAATGATTTCTGCCTGATGCGATCCATTTCCGAATCGTGAAGCCCTACCCTCAATCGGAACGCCTCCCCTCTGCCTGGCCCGCGCCGGCGCGCCGCAGCTTGGCGTATGCCGCCCACCCCCGGGCCTCGCTGTAGACGGCGCTGAACCCGAAGCCGCCCCCGCAGAGCCTGTAGCCGGGATACCGCCGCTCCCAGTATGCCGGCTCGGGCGGGTCGGCGCATATCCTCGCGACCTCTTTGCGGCTCCAGCGGCGGTCGTTTGTCCTGCTCCATGGGCGTTCCAGATTTGCCGACGCCGAAAACCTGCTTGCCCGCTCCCGCGGCGGCGTGTCCGGGTCTGTCCGCTCGATGTCAGGCTTGTCCAGATTCTGCGACGGGCTCCAGCGCTTTTTGCCCCCCGCCTGCCTCGCCAGATACTCGCAGAGGGCGGCCAGCCCGTTTTCCTCCGGCTGCAGCCGGTCGGCGTTTGCGTACCCCAGCTTTTCGCCCTTCGCGTGCCGGGGCTCCCTGCGCTTGCGCCACAGGTCTTCCACAACATCGCGCCCGAGCCCGCCGTTCATGATGACATGGTGGTGGATGCGGGCGGGCGTCTCCCCGTCGCTCTTGCGCGCGCAGACGGGGATGGATATGTATTTGAGCGGCGGCAGCCCCTCCCGCCTGCGCCTGTACGCCACCCGCCGCAGGAAGTTCCTGAGCGCCCGTTCCGCATCCCCGAATGTCGCCGGCATGTTCTCCGGGCTGTATGTCAGGGTGACGTGCAGATCCCCCTCCCCGAAGTTGGTGTTGGCCAGCTGCAAAAATCGGCGGCGGCTGTTCTGGTCGTTCCAGTCAACTTGCTTCGGGACGCTCTCCAGGACTTTTTTGCTCCGCTGCCCGCTGCGCGCGTTTTCCTCTTCCGTTTTTGTGTAGTTGAATATGTCAACCTCCAAGTAGTCGTATCCGCAGTATATTTTTTTCTCCCTGACAAAATTTCTCATCGCCCCCCCCTGTGCCGCTCGCCCGGAATGGATGGCAATGGTTGCATTGTTTTCCTTTTTTTTCATATGCCCGCATCGCTCCTTCGATTCGGCTCTGCGCCCGCCGGTTTGTGTCCGATGGCAACAGTGTTAACCGCCATTACAAGCCCGCAACGCCGCTGTACGGCGGGCTTTTTTCGCGGTTTCGCTTGATTTTTGTCCGAATTTGCGATACAATGATTATGGTTTTTAATCGTTGCGTCGCTTTCGGCGGCAGCGCCCTGCGCCTGTTGTGCAATTCAGGCGCGGGCGCTGTTTTTTTGCCCGTCAGGCGGGCGGATCACGGCAGTCCCGCGCCGGCCCGCGCCGGCAAATGCTGGCGGCAACCTCCATGCATTGCTTGATGTCTGCCGCGCTTATGCCATTGTCGTCCCCATGCCTGGCAATGATGGCGGCGTCCTTCATGCATTGCTCGATGTCTGCCGCGCTTATGGCCTTGTCGTCGATGTATAGGTCGGCGTACACCTTGCGCCCCGCCGCGCCCGTCCCGTACAGCTCGGGGAACGCGCTGTCGGGGTTTTCGTTTACCGCGTGGATCGGGATTTCTCTGGCAGCGCACCACGCCACCGCCTCGTCGAGCAGGGCGCGGCGCGCCCCGTTCTCGCGGCAGGTGTGCAGGATGATGCGCGCGCCCTTGGCGACCTGCTGCCGGACAAACGCAATGACAAGCGGCTTCGGCTCGCCAATCTCGGGGAACCTGTTTTCGCAGAGCGTCCCGTCAAAGTCCACCGCGATTGCGCCGAACTGCTTTGGCTCGAATGCATCTGTCATGCTGGGGTTTCCTCCTTTATCCGCATCCCGCAATGCGGGCAGAGCTCAATGCCGCAGAACGCGGCCGCGCATATCGGGCAGGTTGCCCAGTCCTCCACGCGGTAAAGCTCTAAAGCGTCGCCTTTTGGCTCCTCGCCGCCGCCCCAACCCTGATACCCGCTTTCCTCCCGCGCCGCGAATATGGCAGCCCACCCGCCGCGGTAGCGGCAGTCCTTGCCCATGGCCTCCTGAAGCTCCGCTATCGAAATTTTGCCGCGCTTTTTTCTGGCGACCAGAATATCCTGCCCGTGGCAGTTTTTCTCCCACTCGAAATCAATCATGCGCCGCCCCCCCGTTTTCTCTGGCTCCCTCAAAAACGTCCTCGATCGTTTCTCTCAAAGTTGCCGCCATGACGCTGATCAGCGTCATGGCGCCGTCGGCGTTCGCGCAGCGGCTGCCCGCGTCGTCCCCGGCGTTCGCGTCGCCCAGGTAGTCCGCGGTTGTGTCCAGCGCCGCTCCGATTATGCTTAGCCCCAGCGCGGCCAGCCCGAGGGCGGTCGCGCACTCGCCCTCTTTCGCGGCGGGGCCGAACGACAGGATCTCGTATCCCGCGCCGTTTTTCCAGAGATCCAGAATTGGGGGAATCTCGCCAGCGTCCGCTATGTCTGCCTCGTACCTCTCAATTTTGCCCGTCTTTGGGTTGCGGGCCTTCAGCATGTACTTCATGGCTGGGTCTCCTTTCGTGTTTTGCCGTGCTCGTCCCGCCATGTTGCCAGCATAACGTCTATTACGAGCGTTGCCAGCGCGCCGTCAAGAGTGGCCGCAGCCTCGCATACCAGCGCGCCGTCGTACATGCCGCAGTCTTTCAGCTGCCGCCATGCGCCCAGCGAGCCGCAGATCGGCTCGGCTTGCTCTTCATCGGGCCCCGCGTATTTGCGCGCGCGGATCAATACCGCGGGCGTCAGCCACTCAAGCAGCCCGTCAAGCAGTTCTTCCAGCGTCATTTTTGGGAAACCTCCTTTGCGGCAAGCTCAAACTCAATTATGCGCCGCCCTCCCCGCCGTTCGCCCCCTGCCGCTCCAGAGCCTCTTTCTTTCGCTTGTCGTCCTTGCCTTCTCGATCTTGTCGCAGAATTTGTTGCGTTACTCGGCGCGGCGGGGAAAAAATATTCCCACACTTCAACAGGCGATATATCAAGAATTGAGCACAGCACCTCCATTTCCGTGTCCGTAAACATAAAATAGCCATTCAGCTTATTGCTCAAGCTATTTTCGGTCGTCCCCATTTCTTGGGCAAGGCGCCTGTACGTATAGCCCTGTTCGCGCATTTTGCCTTTCAATTTTCGTCGTTCGCTGTACCTCTTAACCTTGCTCGCCTTATTCATATCGTCCTTGCCTCCTTCGGTTTATTGTTTCGCTACCCCCAACGGCGCGGCGCGAACGCCAGCACCTCGCGCGGCCCCTGTCTTGCCCAGCGATTTAAGGCCCCCGTTGCGGCCACTGGCGCCGGCTGCCCGGCAACCCCCATTTCCGGGTGCGCCGTCTTTGTCAGCAGACTATTATGCTGTGCCGCCTTGCGCCCGCGCTGTCGCTGTCCGCGATTTCGGCGGCGGCGTAAAACCAGCCGCGCCCGAGATATCTGGCCGGCACAAGCCGCCTGCCGTCCTCGCCGTCCGCCTCGCCGCATTTGACGCCTTTGACGCCGTTCGCCCCGCCGTGCCAGTCGCACCCTAGCCCATGGGCTATCGCGTAGGCGGCCTGCCGCGATTTTGTTATGTAGACCGTCCAGCTTGTCGGCTCAGCCTCTGCCGCTGTCCCAGTTCGCGCGCCCGATTCGGGCCGGTCGTCGCAATAGCGGCTCTCCCTGTGCTTTGTGCTCCAGAAGTGTATGATCCCCGCGAGCGGGTCGTGCACACGTTCGTAAAAGCATCCGTTCTCATTCGTCATGTACGCTTTGCTGGTCTGACCGCGCGAGTTCGGGCCGATGACGCTCTCGACATACTCGCCGCCGCCGATTATTTCCTGCTTGGCGGCCTCGTACTCCTTGAAAGACACTGTCTGCATTTTGGATCCCTCCGTTTTGGTTTTTAGCGGCTTATTCTTTCAACCAGTCCTTGCCGTAGGCGTTCCACACTTTTTCGAACTCGCGGCCCGTTTCGGCAAGCCCCTCCATCAATCCTTCTAACCTCTCGTCCAGCTCCATCGCGCCGGCGGCATCCTCTGCTATCTTGCTGATTCCCTCGACAGTTTTCCCCACCGATTCAATGACTTTTTCCATGAAGGCATCCTTGTAGGCTTCCGGCGTCTTGCCGTCAAGATCGCTGGGGGCGGGGGGCGTCTCCGCGTCCAGCACACTGAGGGCAGGCTGGGTTTGGCTCCCAAGGCGAAGAAGATGCTCATCGATGCGAAACGCGAGCCGCAGCATCTTTTTTGTGCGCCTATGCTTTCTCTCCAACGCCAAGTCAAAGGCATTAGAAATATATTGGGCGCGGATTGCCTCCAGCCTTCCAATGTGCCGGTATCTGGCTTCTTCTTCTTTATTCATTTCCTCGTACATTTGCCTTGCCTCCTTAGATTTATTTGTCTGCCGCCTTGCGCTCCTGCGCCTCTATCCATTCCCATAACAAGTCCCTAATCAGCGAGTTTATGGTTCCGCCCCTATGCCCCACGATTGCGGCAACCTTTTCATAAAGGTGCAGCGGCATAGCAAGCCCTATCCGCTTTGTTGCATGATTCGCGCTATATTGCGTCACTTTTGCGTCACCTCCTAATTGATTGTATCATTGCGTCACTTTTGCGTCAATACCTTTTTGACATATTTTTTATGCTATAATTGTGTCACCGTGACGCAATATTTCGGAGGTGCAATCATGTCATCAAATCTGCCGCGCTACACATTGCGGATTGATCAGGCGTATCTTGACAAAATCCGCTACATCGCCGAGGAAAACGGCCGCTCCGCAAATCGCGAGATAGAGCTGATGATCAAACAGCGGATCAAGTCTTACGAGGAAGAACACGGCGAGATCTCGTTAAACAATTCATGAATCCTTTTGCGCACTAGCCTCAGCACGGTTTGGTTCAGCGTGTCGCCTCGCCTCGCCGCCTCTTTGCGCAACTCGGTTTCAATGCGCTCTGGAAGCCGCAGTGTCAATCGTACCGTGCTGGTCTGGCCGCGCGAGTTCGGGCCAATGACGCTCTCGACATACTCGCCGCCGCCGATTATTTCCTGCTTCGCGGCCTCGTACTCCTTGAAAGATACTGTCTGCATTTTGGATCCCTCCGTTTTGGTTTTTAGTCGTTGTGGCGGTCGCGCCTGCTATCCTGCTTTGACTAACAATGAACCAATCTAAACGATAATGCGCAGA
>JAISFK010000333.1 GCA_031263625.1 Clostridiales bacterium | reverse complement strand
ACCTCGCAGTTGTCGTCAAATTCGCTGGAAACCATTGCGGGGCCAAACGCGGGCGGGCTGAGATATGTTAAGTCCGCAGTGACGTTCACAAGATCTGTTTGAGTCTTAAATGCGACGTTCCCAACCGTCCGCGTCACCTCGCACTTGAAGAGCGTGTCCCCCGCGTATATGTATGCGGGCGGCGTAAATGCAGCGCCCGTCGCGCCCGGAACCGCGGCAGAGTCGTCTATAGGGTAAGTTGCGTTTGAGACGTGACGATAGCCGTACCACTGGTAGCTGACCTCGCCCTGCGGTGCGCCTTCGCCCTGCACGGGCGCGACCTCCACCGCGAGCGTCGGCATCGCGTCCTTCGCGAACGTCCCCGCCGGCTCGGCCGGCTGCTTTGCGATAACCGGCGTAAAATCATAGGGGGCCACATTGAGCGTGTACACGCAGCTGTCAACGCCGCAGCCATCCCCCGTGTACACTATTTTGAATAGGACGGTGTAAATACCGTCCGCGCCGGGCGCATAGCCGCTCAGGTCGAGCTTGTACGGGTTGTCTGCCGAGCAGATGGCCATGGGCGCACCGTCCCTGTCCACGCCCGCGCTCCAGTTCGCGCCGTCCCCGCTGAAGTACAGCCTGCCGTTGTCCGCCGTCGCTCCGGCATAAGGCGCCGTCACATAAACGACGCCCGCCCCTTCCGGCGCCAAGACCGTGTATTCTTCCGT
Organism: Clostridiales bacterium; assembly: GCA_031263625.1. Classification (GTDB taxonomy): domain Bacteria; phylum Bacillota; class Clostridia; order WRLR01; family WRLR01; genus JAISFK01. The sequence continues at coordinate 4,819 of JAISFK010000333.1, read as the reverse complement.
GCCGACACTGCTGGCATTATACTGCGGGGACATTGTAAGCGGCGCTGCCTCCATATCCGTGTGGACGCTAAAATCGCTCAGCGCCACCCGGCGATAAACATTGAACGTGTATTCGTCCACGTCGTCAAAAATGGCCGTGGGACTTCCAACCATCGTAAAGCTGTTGCCCGTGCCTGTGCCTTGGCGGTATCGGCCTATCTGGAGCACGACAGTGCGTGGTTCCGCCGCATCAATCGAAAGTCCGGAGAGAAATACGCTATAGGATTCATCTGTCATGCTCCAGCTGCCATTTGAAAATCTGCCATATGTAAGGAGGTTGCCTATTGGCGCGCCTTCATAGAGAAATCGCGCATATAGCCCCGCAACGGGCGGATCGGCAAGCTCCGCTCGGAATGTGGTGGTAGAACCGGAAAAAATAGCTCTAGTATCGGACGGGTGTATGAAAACGATGTCGTACTCCGTCACGGCTGGGTCGAACTCGAATTGGCCGTAAGCTGTGCCTGTGGCTCTGTCGTACAGTTGCGGGGGCGCGCTTCCGGAAGTCCCTGATGACCTGCGCAGCATAATATCGGCAAGATATCCGTGGGGCGCGGGGTTTGAATCTCCCGGTTTCGCAGCCAAGTTTTCGATGGCGGCGGCCAGCGCCTTTTCGGCATCGTCTATCTCAGCTTGCGTCGCGCCGTCTTTGTCCGCCACAGCCCTTGCGGCGGCCAGCGCCGTTTGCAGCGCCGACCAGGAATCGTCGGTGTACAGCGCGCCGTCAAGCGCTTCGGCCTGCAAGATGGCGTTGTTCAGCGCCGCTTTATCCGAGCCGTCTGTCGGGTCTGTCGGCGCGTTCGGATCTTCGCCGATGTTGTGCACGCCGGAGAAATGCCCCGTGAAGCTCGCAAGCTCGTAGCCGCCCGCCGTCTTGTCGGGAACGAACGCTATGGGCTTCACGGAGCCGTCTTTCATCTGGAACGAATCTGTGGCAATAGTCGGCGCGTTGTCGCCTCGGAATGTTACCGCAAGCGGCTCCGTTTTGTCGGGGTAGCTGGCGTTGACATACGCAAACGCTCTTGCGCCAATGCTTGAGACATCGCCAAGAAACTCCACTGTTTCGAGGTATTGGCAATTATTGAACATTTGATTGACTATATCTTTATCGGCCGGCAGGACGGCATTTTTCAGGCGCACTCCCGCAAGCGACACATAAGCGTCAACCGTATAGCCAGTGAAGTTGGCCACATCCGCTGTAAAGGGTTCGCTGCCAAACGCGACTGTGGCAAGGGGCGCCGAGGCCGAGAACATAAGCGCCGCCAGCTTTATGTCACCCGGCAGTCTGGCTGTGGCGAGTTTCGTCAGAGTGCTGAAAGGTTGCGACGGATAGGCTGTCACTCCCGTGATCCCGGCGATATCCAATTCTTCAATCGATTTCAGGTTATTCTTAATGGCCGAAATGTCCGCGCTTGCCGTCGCGCCGGCGACGGTGAGCTTCTTTACGACGGCGTAGTCGTAGCTTCCCGCGCTCTGGCCGTAGTCGCTCTCCAGAATTGCCTGCACTCTTGCCAGCAGGCTGCCGTTCGGCGCGTCGATTGTGATTGAGCCGTCGCCGATCGGATCCGACAAGGTGTCCAGGTCATCGCCAAATGCCACAGGCCCGTCGTCCGGCGCCGCAATTTCGCCCGTTGCGTCTGCGGCAGGGGTTTCCACCCCGCCATTTTCGGGCAAGGCGCTTTCCGGCGGCGAAACTTCAACGCTGGTTGCGGCCTCTGTCCAAGGCGCTTCCACATTGACCGCATCCTCTGTCCAAGGCGCTGCCTCAGCGAACGCGGAAACGGGGCTTATGATGCCCGCCAATAAAGCGAAGACGAGAAAGAAAGCCGCGTACCCGCGTATAATAAATGGTTTGCTTCTCAAAATAGATGCCTTCCTTTCAATTACATTCCATAATCGTGCCATTCTCAATTTGGATCCCGTCCAGCTCTTTGGACGTGCAAGGGCAATGTTTTATTGCGGCTCAGTATTATAAAGCGCCAATAGCGCGGGAGAAGAACGCACACATCTCCCCCCGCGCCACACAACATTCGCCTACCGCCGAGCTTTAACGCGGACAAGGCGGTGTACTTTCTCGCCGTTCTCTTCCGTCGTTTCAGGCTCAAACGTAAACGCCATTTTTTCCCAGCTGAGCGTGAAGCTCATGCTGCCGTCGCCTTCTGTGGGCAAATTGGCCACAGTGAACACGTCAAGAGTGTCATTGGGGTACGCATCTCCATGCTCGCCATTGTAGGTGTCTATCGGATGATTCGGCGTGCCGATGAAGTACATCCAGTCGGTGCCATCCCATGTAATATAAGGTGGATAGTTTTCATAGTCATAGTTCTCATCGGTGCTCTTGCTGTTATAATCAGCGGTGTTGCCGGTATCTGTAAACCCCAAAAACCACTCGCCGCCTTCGGACGGGAGCGGGTTAGAGAATACTACGCTATTTGGCATGAATATCTGTCCCGCCAAATCCTGAGTGATGACCTCCATGAGCGGCGTCTCTGGGGGAACTGTTACTGTATATTGCGGGAAATGCGCGTCGCACGTCGAGGGCGGCGGCGGTGGCGTTACGGGAGTGGGCTGAGGATCTCCCAGCGGATAGTACCCCGTGTCGGGCGCCGGCGGCTCCAGATCCTTGTCGCCCCATTCCCTCCGCGCGAGATACACGGTAATTTCAACATCGTTTTCGCCGCCGGTGCGGGGCGTCAGCGCTTTGCGCTCGCCTCGCGGTCCCTTGGCCTCGCCGATGAGCAGGTTGTTGTGCCGGTGCCCGATGATCCTGCCGTCTTTCAGAATTTCGCGAATGTGCTTGTGTGTCGCCATGTTCTTCTCCTCCAAATTTGATATTTTTCCGCGCTGCGCGCGCGATTGCGGTGTGCGTCGGCTGCCATGCGCCTTGCCGGAATCGCGACAATCGCGGGGCCTGCGCCTTTTCGCAGGCTATTTTTCGTAGATCGCGCTCCGCTCCGCTTTTTGCGTTTCGACCATGCCCTCGGTGCCCTGCACGAGCTCGAAGACCTCGCCGGGCTTCATGAAGCGCTGGATCAGCTTGGCGAGCTCCGGGAACAGGTCGATCTTGCGCCCTGCGAAAAACACGAGGAACAGCCAGTGCGCCCTGTCCGCCATCTTTCTTTTCGCCCTGTACAGGCTGACCCGGCGCACCTCCGGCCTGCCGCCCAGAAACTTGCGCAATGCCGGCGCGAGCCCGGCGGGATAGCTCTTGGGCGCGCCCAGGTACATCTCGCCCATGACGCCGTCCGTCTTCTGGACGGACATGCCGGATGTCACTGAATCCGCGCGCATGATCGCCTCCAGCGGGAACAGCGCCGCCTGTCCGTGCGGGTTGACCACAATGCCCTCGATCTTCCTGCCGTCGTCCAGCAGCATGTGCTTCAGGGTGTCGAAGGAGAGCAGGGCGTATTCCGCAGCGTATTTCGCGCGGCCGGCGCTTGCGCTTTCGCTGGTGCCTGCGTTGGGGCCGGATGCGGCGTTGGCGCCTGCGCTGGGTGTGATGCCTGCGTTGGGGCCGGCGCCTGCGCGAGCGTTGGAGCTGGCGCCTGTGCTTGCGCCCGCATCCACGCTGGGGCTGGCGTCTGCGCCTGAGTCGGCGCCTGCGCCTATGCCTGTACTTGTGCCCGCACTGGCACCGGTATTTGCGCCAGCGTTGTAGCCGTTACTGGCGCCTGAGTCGGCGCCCGTGTTTGCGCCCGCGCTTGGCCCGGCGGCAGAACCAGCGCCCGTGCCGGCGGCGCGGAGCACTGGCATCTTGTCGTATTCCCGCAGGCTTGTGAACGCGGGGACGTATTCCTCGTTCCCGTTCTTCCGTGCCGTGACGAAGCGCTTGCGGCCCGCAGCCGCCCCAAGCGGCGCCGCTCTCAGAAGCGCCGTGCCCAAAGGCAAAGGCGCCGCCTCCAAAGGCACGTAGAGCTTGAGCGCCTTCAGTGCGCCGTAGAGCCTTCTTTCGGATTCGAGGCCGCTGTCATCCCTATACCCGGCGAGCGCGGCGTAAAAATCCGCCTCGCCGCCTGTTTCGCCATAGCCCATCTTATAGCCGCCCATTTCGCCACCGCCCATTTTGTCGCTGTCCATTTCATTGCCATTCGTCTTGTCGTCGCCCATTTTGCCGCCGCCCGTTTCGCGGCGGGGCGTCGGGGGACGCCGCCCCCTACGCGGTGTTGCGTGTTTCCCTGTCGCTGCCCGTCTTGTCGCCGCCCCCTGCGCGGTGTTGCGTGTTTCCTTTCGCGCGCTCTCGCGAGCGCCACCGTGGCCGCCTTGCTTCGGGGCGGCAAAAAAGCCCCCGAAATTCCAAATGCTGTAAATTCCAGAGGCCACGCCCTGCGAGCAAAAAACAAACAGCCCCAACCGTCGCTTCTTGATCAAACGAAGATCAAATCAAAACACGACAAATTGAGGCTCTTATTCTCAGCTTTGCGGAACAAGATGTTATGCTCGTGCTCGCGCCCGAAACCAAATACTTATCCCAATTAAAACTGCTGTTCAGCTTTCGCTCAAGGCGCGTTCTTCTCCGAAGAACGCTTCGCTCGGCTTCACAGGTTTTAATGGACAAGCATCCACGGCTCCCATTCTGCCAGTCCAGCCTTCTCCGGCGGCGGGTGGCGTGCCAGGCCCCTTCGCTGCCCAATGACCGACTTTCGTCCAAAGGCGCAATCCCTCGCGCCCGCGAACTGGCAAAACTCGTAACATGCTACTGACGCTTACGGCAGATGGCGCGGCCTTGTCGGCAACTGCTTGAATATTCCGCGCCAAACGCAAATCCCTCCCGCTCCGGGGGCGC
>JAISFK010000268.1 GCA_031263625.1 Clostridiales bacterium | reverse complement strand
AACATATACTCAAACAAAAAGCAATACCTAAATGCAGTAAATTCAACGATTTACGCCATCAGCTCAATCAAAATATTGAGTAAAAAACGTTTTGAGTATCTAATTCACGACTTTAGGGTTATGAGGCTGGGCAACATGGTGCGCCGCACAGGCCCCCGACGCGCCATGTGACGCGCAATTTATTTCCTAATTTCCTATTTCCCGTTCGCGGCTTTCCATTCGTCCACCTGCCGCTGCATTTCGTCAAATACCGTCTGCCATCCGGCCGCCTCTCTGCGCTCCCTTATTTGCGGGATAAGCTCGTCCGGATCCGCGGTGCCGGTGTACAGCAGGGAGCCAAGTTCCTGCTCGATCGCGTCGATCTGCGCCCACTCGTTTTTCACTGGCTCCGCGTCAAAGCTGAAGCCGAGTAGCGGCGAGGGCGGCACCGACTCGTTGAGCGACTCCTGAAATGCGAGCACTTCGGCGGTTTCGCTCTCGGTCGGGTATTTGCGGAATGTGCCTCCCAGCTCGTAGCTGATGGGGCTGCCGTAGCCGTTGTTCTCCGCAGGCACGATAAAGGTTTTGTCGGCGTTCCAGCTCCAGTGCGTCCCCTCGATGCCGTAGACCAGCGTGTTGAAGATCTCCTGCTCGGCCCACATGGCGTTCAGCAGCATCATGGCCCTGTCCGGATGCGGCGAGGTGGCTGGTATCGCGGTTAGCGCGACCTGCACCATGCCCGTCGTGATCGGCCCCTGCGTCACGAACGGCATGCTGTAAATCGGGAAGCCGTTGTCCTGCGTGCTCTTGGCCCCGTCGTCCACATAGGACGAGTTGAAGAAGACTGCGTAGTTGCCGCTCTTGATTTCATCTCCGTACACGGTGCGCGAGGCGGCGTCCTTCGCTATGTAGCCCTTGGTGTACCAGTCGTGGATGCGGGCGTACAGGGTGTCGCCCGTGTCGAGCGAGCTGATCAGCCGGTTCTCCAAGATGTCGTAGGTGACGCCGCCCCCAAGGCCGTCGTACCGCTGCTTGCGGCCGTCGTCGCCGAAGTTGGTGATCCCGCTGTCCACGCCGGGAAGGAACGGCGTCACGCCCGGCTCGTTGTCGATGATGGTCTGCAAGTACGGCTCAAGAGCGGCCAGCTCCGTCACGCTCTTGTAGTCAAAGCCGTGCTTGTCCACGAGATCCGCCCGAAAGTCGAGCCCCTTGATCTGCGGATAGCCCGCATAATTCGGAACCGCGCGGATTTTGCCCCGGACGCGCGTGGCCTCGAAGTATTTTGGCGGGACATGCTTGTAGATGTCCTGGCCGTGCTGCTCCAGCAGCTCGTCCAGCGGATACAGCGCGTCGCGCCCGGCCAGAGCGGTGAACAGGTTGATCCAGCCGCATGTGAACACCAGGTCGATGGGCTCGTTCGCCTGGAGCATCACGTTTATGCGATCCTGGAACACGCCCCAGTCCAGCACGTTGAGCTTGAGCGTCGTGTTTATGGCGGTGCGCTCGGCGAGCATCTGGTTGACGCGCTCCAGCACCATGTCGGTGTCCGGCTGGGGCGTGTTCACGACGTACCAGTTTATTTCCGCGGGCTCAAGCGAAGTGGCCGCATCGCTTGCCACGCTCGCCTCTGCGGCGGTGGTGGTCGCCTCAGTCGCGGCGGCTGCCGCCTCCGTAGCGGCCGCAGTTGTGGAATCAGCCTCTGCCTGCGCCGCGGTGGTGGTTGCGGATTCCGTCGCGGCGGCAGAGGTCGTGGTCGCCGCCGGCTGTTGCGCCTGCCCGCATCCTGCGAGTAGCGCGAGTGCCAGCGCCAGGCACAGGCCGCAGACAGCCGGGCCTCTTTTCAGGCGCCTGCACCCGAATCCGAGTCCGCGCCCTAGCTTGAAGTTGCTCCAGAACCCGCTCACGAGCCTTAGTCCGAACCCGCTCTCACGCCCGCCCGCGCTCCCGCTCCCGCTTCCGATTCCGCTCCAGCCCGCCTTCCTCTCGCGCATCTTCGTCACATCCTTTCGCTCTGCTTTCGCCGCTTTCGCGCACCCCGTTTTTGCGCCTCCCTCATTTCGCTCTGCTCTCGCCGCTTGCGCCCCCATTGCATTTGCGCCACTTGCTTTCGCGCCGTCCATGCCTTTCATGCCCATTTGATCGCTTCCTCCCTTGGTTTTGGTTTAATGATCATTGGCGATTGCCAATTTGTGCCAAATTACGTTAATATGTGCCAATCTGTGCCAATTCGTGCCAATTTGTTTCTGTCGCCCCGTCGCCCCCTCACCCCTTGATAGAGCCGATAGTGATGCCGCGCACGAAATACTTCTGCATAAACACGAAGATCAGGACCATCGGCCCGGCGGCCACGATGCACATGGCCATGCGCGCGCCGAGCGTCGGGATGCTGAGCGGGTCGATCCTGATGCTGCCCGGCGCCATCTGCGCCATCACCTTGAAGAACTCTATGCTCGCCATGAGCTTGTACAGCAGGAATTGCAGGGACACGAGGTTCTGGTCGTCGATGTACAGCAGGCTGGAATACCAGTCGTTCCAATACTGCAGCATCAGAAACAGCCCGACAGTGATCATTCCGGGCCTGGATATGGGCACGACGATGCGCGCGAAGATGGACAGCTCCCTCGCGCCGTCGATCTTTGCCGACTCGACGATCGAGTTTGGCAGGCTCTGCAAAAAGCCCTTCATGAGAATCACGTACCAGCCCTGCATGACGCTCGGCAGGATCAGCGCGAGCAGGGAATCCTTGAGATGCAGCGTTTTTGTCACGAGCAGGTAGGTGGGCGTCAGCCCGCCGTAAAACAGCATCGTGAAAAATATGAAGAAGCTCAGAAAGCGCCGATACCGAAAGTACGGGCGCGAGATCACGTAGGCGATGGACGTCGTGCAGAACAGGCCCATGACCGCGCCTACGGCCGTGACCGAGATCGTTATGCCGTAGGATCGGACGATTTGCGCGTAGTTGCGGAAAGTGTACTCGTAGGCGGCGGTTGACCACGCCTTGGGAAAAAGGGTGTAGCCGCCGGATTTCAGCAGCGATTCGGGCGTGAGCGAGATGGCGGCGACCAAGAGCAGCGGGATCAGGCAGAGCAGGCAGAAGCCGCCGAGCAGCGCGTGCAGGGGCAAGATGGCCAAGCCCCCGCGCCTCTTTGGCTGGCGAGCCTGGCGCGAGCGCTCGCCGCGCGCGCCCGCCAAAGGCGCTCCTGCCGAAGATGCGCCCGCAAAAGGCGCATCAGCCAACGATGCATCTGCCAAAGGCGCTCCTGCCTTGGATTCTCGCGTCCGGCGGCCTATGGCTGTCGAGCGGCCTGCGTTCATAGAGTTGCGCTCCCCCTGTCATTTTTTGCCTGAAACAACTTAAAAAACTTAAAACAACTTAAAACAGCTTAAAACAGCGCGTTGTCGGGATCTACCCGCTTGACGAGCCAGTTTGACGCGAGCACGAGCACAAAGCCCACCAGCGACTGGTACAGGCCGGCGGCGGAGGACATCCCCACGTCGCCCAGCTTTCTCAGCGCCCGGTAGACATATGTGTCAATGACGTCAGTCACGGGATACAGCGGCTTTGAGTCAAGCGTGAAGCTGAAGAACAGCCCGAAGTCGGACTTGATTATGCCGCCGACCGACATCAGCGTCAGCATGATCATCAGGGGCTTGAGCATGGGGAGCGAGATGGCGCGGATCTGCTGCCAGCGGCTCGCCCCGTCCAGCTCCGCGGCCTCGTACAGCTCCGGGTCCACGCCCATGAGCGACGTGTAGTAGATGATCGTGCTGTAGCCGACGCCCTTCCACAGGCTGGCCAGCGGCAGGATGACATACCAGTAGGCGGGCTCCACATACCACGCCTTGCCCTCGCCGCCGAGCGCCTCGATGATCCTGTTGAGCATCCCGAAATTCATGTCGAGCAGGCTGGAGCCTATGTAGCTGGCCACCACCCACGAGAGGAAGTAGGGGATGAACAGGATCGTCTGGTATAGCTTGACAAAGCGCGCGGACATCTCAAAGAGAATCAGCGCGAACGCCACGGCCGCCACGAGGCCGAGCGCGATGAACACGGAGTTGAACGCGACGGTGTTCCGCGTGATCCTCCAGGCGTCGCCGCTGAACAGGTACTTGAAGTTGTTCAGCCCGGCCCAGGGGCTGTCCCAAAAGCCCTTTGCCCCGTTGTAGTTCTTGAATGGCAGGATAAGCCCGTACAGCGGGATGTAATTGAACACGATGAAAAACAGCGCGCCGGGCAGGGCCAGCAGCCACAATTCCCCGTTTTTCCTGAAATGCTTCAGTTCGGTCTTGATAGCGTTTATCATCCGGCCACGGCCATCCAATCCTCAAGAGTTGCGCGCCAGTTGCGCACTTGTTGCGCACCTGTTGCGCGCCGAGTGCAGCGCGCCGCCTGCCCGCGTTGGGCAGCACGACGAATCGCTTGCCCGCCGTTGCGCGCCGAGTGCGCCGCGCACACCGCCATTGTATGCGCGCGCCGCCGCTTTGCATACCGCAAATTGCGGAATTTTCTTCAATTATGGGAAAAGCAGCCAATATGAAAAGGAAAATCCGTTGCCGGGCGCCGCCGCGAGCAAATGGGCGCCAGGCCGCTGGCTGGGGCGATGCGCCCGCTGCGAATGGGCGTCGGAGCACTGGCTGGGGCGACGTGCACGCCGCGGAGGGGCGCTATAGCCGCTGGCTGGGGCGATGCGCCCGCCGCGAAGAGGGCGCTATAGCCGCGCCTCGCTACTCTCCGGCAGGGCCTTTCCGAGGGCCATGGCCGTCTTGTATGCGTTCGGGGACGAGCCAAAATGCTTTTTGAACATGGTGTAGAAATAGGTTTCGTTGAGGATGCCGGTCCGGGCCGCGATTTTTGCGATGCTGAGATCGGTGCGTTCCAGCAGCTCGGCGGCTTTTTGCATCCGCACGGCGTTGATATAGTCGGGGAGCGGCCTGCCTGCCTGCTCCCGGAATATCCGGCTGAGCTGCTTCGTGGACATCTTCATCGCGGAGGCGAGGCCGGTCAGGCACAGGCCGACGTCGTCATAGTTGCGCAGCACCATTTCGCGCACCGTCTCGGCGATCATTTCGTGCTTGCGGCTGGCGCTGCGCGCGGTCGCGGCGGCAAAAAACGCGTCCAGCTTGGCGAGCAGATCGCCGCGGAACTCGTCCAGGGTTTCAAAGCCCAGCAAATTGCGGCCTATTTCCGCAATGCCGTCCGCGCGCGAGCCGGCGTCGGCCTTCGCGATCTCCGCGAGGGCGCGCCGCAGGGCGCCGATCAGGTGGAACAGCGCGGCCATGGCATCTGTATAGGAAAGCTTCCGAAACTGCCCGAACATTTGCGCCAGAATGTCTTTGGCTTTGGGCAGCCTGCCCAGCCTGAGCTCGTCTGCGAGATTTTTTTCGGCCGAGTGGAAGCGCTCCATCGCGCCGGCGTCGGGGATGTCCAGAATCCGCGCCGCGTCGATGGCGCATTTTCTGCCGTACAGGAAGCGATAGGCCATGTTTTGCCGCGCCTGCCCGTACAGGGACGGCAGGGAGCGGAGGCTGTCGGCCCGCTGGCTCACGGACGCCGAAACGGACAGTCCCAGCACCCGACCTATCGTGCTCTGCGCCTCGGCGATCAGCTTCAGCAGCGCGCCATCGTCCGGGCCGGCAGCGACGCTGGCGTTGCTGCCGGCCGCGCCGATGCTGGCGCCGCCATAGCCGGCCGCGCTGGGGCCGCCGTCGTTGCTTTTGGCGTTGCTGTTTGCTGTGCCGCCGCTCGCGGCGCCGCCATAGCCGCCCGCGCTGGCGCAGCCGCCCGCGCTGACAATGAGCGCGACCATCCCGTCCGGCAGCTCGACGCCCTCGTTGGGGAATTTTGCGGCGAGCACTTCGGAAGCCACGTTGAGAACCGCGAAAACGAGATGCGCCCGATCCGGCCCGCCGTGCGGGAACGGCTCGTCAACCGCCAGGACGGCGACGAAAAAACCTCTGCCGGGGTCAATCGCGAGCCCGTATTCCGCCGCGGCGCCCGCGAAATCATCCGCGGCGCCCGCGAAATCCTCGCTCGCGGGCAGAGCGTCGCCGTCGGCGGCCGGGCCGCGCAGCAGGCCCAGCAGCCAGGCGTTTTTCATGATCCGCCTGTAGGAGCGGCGCTCGACCTCGTATTTTTGGAGCATTGCGGCGTTTCTCTCAAACACTTCGCCCAAAAAATCGAACTCGTCGCCGATGGCGCCGCTTTCCCGCCCGGCCACCTTTCCGATCAAATTGCCGACCGGGCGGTAGAGCCGCGTGGAGAGCAGGAGCGCGGCGGCAATGGCCAGCGCGGCGAAGCATAGCGTGACTATCGCGACCGTCGCGCGCATGGAGCTGACGTAGCCGTCCACGAGGCGGCGCTCCACGACCCGCAGCAGGCCGAACCCCGCGCCCTCCACGGGAATTTCGGAAATTATGTATTCCCTGCCCAGCAGCGGCGCTTGGTAAAAGCGCTCCTTCGCGTCCGCCGGGCGCCCGGCCTGCAGCCCCTTCAGCGCCGCGAGAAAATCCTCGCCGACCGGCCTGTCGCTGATGAAGTCGCCCGCGTCGGTGACGATAAAGACGTCGCCGATGATCTCGCCGTCCGGCCCGGCGACAGCGTTCAGGTTGCCCAAAAGCCAGTCGTTCCGCACGTTGACGACGATGCCGCCGTTCATCTGGCCGTCCGTCATGGCGTCGTACTGGAAATACGTCAGAAGCTCTATGTCCGACCGCACCTCCATGTTGGGCGCCGCGATGCTGCGGTATATGGGCTTCAGCTTGGGAAGCGCTTCCCGGCCGCCCGCGAAAGCCTCCAGATCCGCGTCCCGGAAAAGCAGGCCCCTGTGCGACGACGAGTAGTACGCCCTGGAGAACGGGTTGTAGACGTAGATCGAATAGATGTACGGGTTGACGCGGACGATGCTGCGGTTGATGGCGAACATTTTGACGGTTGCGGCCGCGATGTCGGCCTCCGCGTTTTTGTCCGTCATCAGGGAGATGACGGTGGGGTTGTTGTAGAGCGTGTTGCAGGTGTCAAGGATGGATGCGTGCATCAGCTTGATGTTGTGCGCGATCTGCGCCAGGACGGCCATGTCGTTCTGGCGGCGCTCGGACAGGAGGGCCTGTTCCGCGCTGGACAGCAGGACGGCGGAAAACGCGCACTCCAGCGCGAGCAGCGCGCCTACGATCAGCGCAAACGTCTTGTGCAGGTATCTTCTTGAATACGTTCGTTTCACGCGGGCGCCCTCCGAGCCGTCAGATTTCCCCCATATCTTTTCAAAGCGGGCTACGCCCGCAACCCAAGTCGGAACGGGAAAGCGCGGTTTCCCCGTTCCTCACGGGCGCTTCGCGCCCGCGCCGCGCTTATTCGCGCGGCGTCAGTACCTCACAGGCGCTGACTTTTTGTCGTTTCCTGCGGTTTTGCGCCTGTAAGGTACTATCTCTCTGTGCACAGGTTTTATTCTATCGCATTTTTCTTCGATTTGCGACGTTGAATCCCAGAATCCCGGAACAGTATTCAGATTCAGGGACAAATTTAGATATATTTCCCAAAATCAAATGCGCTTTCCCATATTTGGACTGTTTTTTGCCCGCGAACGGAAATACTGTATATGCAAGCGAAGCAAATCGAATGGCGAAAGCAGGCAAAATCTGAGAAGAAAGGGATGGTCGCGGCGATGAAAGTGAAGATGAAAGTGAAAATGCGAGGGAAAATGGGAATGAGAGGGAATGCCAATGTCGCTGGCTTGAGAGGTTTCGGAGCATTTTGGCGAAGGCGCGCGGCATATGCCGCGATACTCGTTATGAGCGTTTTGGCGGCGGCGATCGGCTGCGCGCCGATTGCGGCGGGCGCGCAAAGCGAGCAAAGCCCTTCGGAATTTCCGGGAGAGCCAGCCGCCTATCTGGCGCTTGTCGAAGGCGAGAGCGTCGGCGAGGGCGAGGGGGCAGGCGAAGGCGAGAGCGCCGGCTTCGGCGAAGGCGATGGGGCAGACGAAATCGAGATCGCCAGCGCTGGCGAAATCGAGGGCGCCGGCGAAAGCGAAGGCGAAGGTTCGAGCAGCGGCGATGGCGACGGCGCGCCAGCCGGCCGGATTGCGTACTGGCCATTCGACGAGAACGGCGGGGCAACGGCGGCAGACGTCGTGGGCGGCGCAACCGCCGCCATTTCGGCCGGAGCGTGGAGGGAGGGGCGCTACGGCTCCGCCATCGGCTTTGCCGAATTTGGCGGCGCGGCCCGGATCAACGCGCCCGGCGGCGCGCTGGATCGGCTGGGCGAGCTGTCCATGGGCATGTGG
>JAISFK010000107.1 GCA_031263625.1 Clostridiales bacterium | reverse complement strand
AATATAAACCTTGATCTGAGTTCATCTAATTTCATATTGGCGAGCCGAGGAGCTGTTAGTTATTATTTTTATTCTATATTATACTCGGCTCTTTTTTTTGCCCTTTTTCGGCGGCTCGCTGGCACAGTGCCGCATTTGCGCTGTTGCCGTGGCAACTCGCGGCAGCCGCCCCATGTGTTGCCGGTGCGGCGCGAACCAGAATCAGCGAAACGGTAGCGCAAATAAAACAACAGCGCAATTTCAGGCATTATAGTTCGTTCTCGCCATACTTCAATACATTAAGAAACTCGGCGGGGGTGATAGGCACGATTTCGCTGTCATTAAAGCCGCTCATGTCACGAGTGACGATATACTTTGCGTCAAGCCCGCGCGCCGCCACAAACTGGACGCAATCCTCAAAATCATTCCATCGCAGTTCCAAGGCGCCGTCAATCGTTTCGCTGTCAACAGCGGCAACCTTGACTGCCTGGAACAGTTTCTCCATGGCTTCATACGCCTTGTCTTTATCCTGAAATTCTTTGCGGGCGACATAGAAAATATCGGTTGCCGCAGACGCGGAAATATAGCCGTCAATCATGGCTTTCTCGGAAAGGAACAGCACCTTTGCCGACTGCGTTGCAAACAGCGCTCGTCCAAGCAGAACGTCCAAAACAACATTTGTATCAATCAGCACGGTCATACTTGGAAAGCCTTTCCGCCCTATAGTCCTCAAGCGTCTTGCCGCTATTCGGCACAATGCCAATAAGCGAGTGCGTGATTGATCCGTCCATCATGCGCCCGATGCTCGCCATGTCGATTTTGGGCGCTGGTACGGTTTCGGGCGCTTCCCGTATAATAACTTCCACTCGCTTGTTCCTGAATATTGGCGGCATCGCTATCACGCCTGACAGCGCATCCGCGCTCACAATTTGTCTGTAAACCATACTCGCGCTTCCCCCTGCAATGCGTACTTCGTTCCTGCTTATATCATAGCACAATTCCGAGCAATTCTCTATACTGACGAGCATTTGAGTATGTGTCAAGCAATCGGCCGCTGCGGCAACCGCCACCAGAGCATAAGACGAGTATAAGGCGCCCGGCGGTTTCCCGCCGGGCGCCTTATCGATTGGAAAGGCCCGTACAAATGGGGGGTGCCGGCTACGGCACGGTTGATTCGTATTTTGCCATGGCGAGCGTCAGGTCCGCGATCTCCACGATGCTGTTGCCGTCCAGGTCGCAACGGCCGAGCCGCTCGGATTCCCAGCTCCCGTCTGGCGCCCGCCGCGCCCCGAGGCCCGCGCGCGCGATGTCCACGTCCACGAGCGTCACCGCCCCGTCGCGGTTTATGTCGAACCGGCTGTAGATCCGGAGCGCCGTGACCGCCACCGAGGCGTCTATGCCCGCGTCGGCCAGTTCCGGCTCGCCGCCGCCCGCCCCGCGCGCTATGTCGAGGTGGCTCAATATCAGCGAAACGGACGCCTGATCCGCTCGCGCCGGCCTCAGCGCTATATTCAGCAGCGCCTCGCCCCCGTCCGCCCGCAAATTCGCCCACGAGGCGGCCGTGTAGTCGCGCCCGTCGAGCTTCGCCGCGCCGAGCAGTAGCCCCGCGAGCTCGCCGTAGGCTGAGTAGGCGTCCGCTACGGCAAGGCCGTCCGTCGCTGCGGCCAGCGCCTCCGCGGCCGCGTCTATGGCGCCCTGCGCCGCGCCCTCGCTTGCCAGAATCGCGTCCACGCCCGCCAGCGCGCCCGCGAAGGTTGCGGCGGACTCCTCTGTTAATGCGATTTTTTTGCGCGGCTATGCGGGCCGCGCCCCCTCCGTGATGTCGCGCCGAGCTGTCGCCGAGTTGCCGAGCCGCGCTGCGGCCTGTTATTTCCCGTTCCACCTGTCATACGACGCCTGATGCTGCGCGAGCACGTCGTCCTGCCCCATGCTGTGCAGCTGCGCCACGTAGGCGTCCCACTCGGCCTCGATGTCCAGCAGCCCCGTGATGAACTTGCCGCGCATTTCGTTCACATATGCGTCGATCTCGGGCTTGTAGCTGTCGATCACCGACTGCTCCTCCGGCGTGAACTTCAGGAAGCTCGACGGGAACGAGGGCTTTGTCATGTACGGTAGCATGTTGTCCCTGTAGCCTATCTGGCGCTCGTGGCTGTTGCCCGGCGTGTTCGTGACCGCGTTCTTCCACGTGTCCTGACGCCCGGCGAGGGCATAGATTATGTTTTTGAACTGCAGCTCGCTGAACGTGATGTCGCCGAACTCAGGCGGCGTGATCTGCGCGTACTCCGTGTGCTCCGCGTTCGTCCACTCCCAGGTGTAGCCCTCGGCCCCATAGCACCAGTTGGCGGCGTAGAAGTTGGAGCCGGGCGCGACCTCGCTCGTGGCATATGAGGTGTCCAGCGCCTTCGCTATCTCAACCTTGTACGCGGACGCATTGTTTATGGCCAAGTTCGTGCCCAGCACGTAGTTGGCCCCCAGCGCGTGCTTCGTGGAGTTGAACTCGGACGTCAGGGGCCACATGACGCCGACCTCGACCTTGCCGCTCGGGAAGTCCTCAGCCGTGAGCAGCTGTCCGGCGCCCTCGAAGAACGTGGCCTTGCCCTCCTTGGCGAGCGACTCGAGAAGGGCGTCGTCCATGGTCAGGAACTCCGGATCCAGAAGCCCCTCGGCGTACAGGCGGTTCACATAGATCAGCATGTTTCTGTACTGCTCGGTCCAGCGGTTCCACGCCACGGTCGCGCCGTCGCCCGCGTCCTCGTAGTCCATGTTGTCCATGTCGCCGAACGCGGCGAAGATCCAGCGCTCAAAGTAGGGGTAGCCATCGGTGCCGAAGGATTTCGCCCTCAGCTCCAGCGGGTACGTGCCCGATTTCTCCTTCAGCGTTTTGAGCGCGCTCGCGAACTCCTCTGTCGTGTTGGGCATTTCCAGGCCGGCGTTGGCCAGGTTGTCCTTGCGAAAATGCACGCGCACGACGGGGTCGGTGACGGCCTTCTGGACGCACGGCAGCTGGTAGACGGCGCCGTTCGTCTCGGTCACGGCCTTGAGCGCGTCGGGGTATTCGGCGAGCGTCTGCTGCAGATACGGCATGTACTGCAGCAGCTCGCGGTAGTCGGCGAGCCTGCCGCCCATTACGCCGTAGTCGTTCAGGTACGTGGCGGCCATCGTGTCCTGAAACAGATCCGGCCAGTCGCCCGCCGCCATGTACGCGGCGACCTGCTCCTCCGGTATGGAGAAGAACTCGAAGCTGATGTTCGTCAGCGCGGACAGATCGTCCCAGATCATGCGCGTGCTCTCCATGTCCTTGTTGATCACCATGACGCTGACCGTTATCGGCTCCTGCACGATGGGGTACGCCGATGGCTCGGCGGCCTCGGCCGTCGCCGCCGCCTCGGTTGTCGCCGCCGCTGCGGCCGCCGTCGATTCCGACTGCGAGCCCGCCGCGGGCGCCTCCGCCTCGGCGGCGCCGGTTTCCGCTGGCGCGGCCGTCGTGGCCTCCGCAGCGGGCGCGGCTGTTGTGGCGCCCCCGCCGCCCCCGCTCCCGCAGGCCGCGATCAGGCCCGCGAGCAGCAGCGCGGCCATGGCGAGCGCCGCGCGCCTGGCCAAAATCTTGCTTCGCCCAGTCTTGCCTCTGCCTCTCATGTTCATGCCCATGTGTCCTTCCTCCCCTAAAAATATAATGTGCGGCGCATATCGCAATATCGCAATGCCAATTCGCAATACCATAGTATAGCAATATCATAGTATAGCAATATCGCATAACGCCTATTCAAAAGCGCGGCCCGCGCCCGCCCCGCGCATTGCGCGCAAGGGAGCGCCGGGCGCCGCGCGATGAATCAAAAGAACTATAAAAAGCCTAGCCCTTTACCGACCCGATCATGACGCCCTTCACGAAGTAGCGCTGCAAAAACGGGTACAGCACCATGACCGGCAGCGACGACACGACGATCACGGAATATTTTATCAGCTCCCGTAGCTTGCTCTGCTCGGCCAGGTACTCGTCCGACGCGGCCTGCATCATGGCGGTCTGCTCCTGCTCCAGCACGAGGATCTTGCGCAGCACGAGCTGCAGCGGCTGTATGGCCTGGTCCGACGTGTACATCATCGCGTTGAAGTAGCTGTTCCAGTGGCCCACGGCAAAATACAGCGTCATGACGCCCAGCAGCGCCTGGGACACGGGCAGCACGACTTGCACGAACGCCCGGATCGGGTTGCAGCCGTCTATCTCCGCCGCCTCGGTCAGCTCGCGCGGCACGGACGCGAAGAACGAGCGGCATATGATGCAGTTGTACATGGAGAACGCGCCCAGCAGCAGCAGCGCCCAGCGCGTGTTGTACAGGCGCAGGTTCTTGATGAGCATGAACAGGGGCACCATCCCGCCCGAAAAATACATCGTGAACAGGAACAGCAGCGTGATGACCCTGCCTCCGGGGAGGCCCTTCCTGGCCATCGCGTAGCCGGCGGGCACCGTCACCGCCAGATTGATCGCCGTGCCGGCGACCGTATAGAACAGCGTGTTGGCGTAGCCCGACATGATCGCCGGATCCTGGAACACCCGCCTGTAGCCCATCAGGTTGACGCCCCTCGGGAAAAACAGGATTTTTCCGGACGCCACCAGGTCGGGCGAGCTGACGGAGCAGGATATGACGTAGATGATCGGGTACAGGACCATCGCCAGCAAAAAAACGACGAGCGCGTTTATCACGCCGTATGAAACGGCGTCGCCTTTCGTTTCGCGCAATCTCAAAATCTGCCACCTCCATCCAATATTGCGGGGCCCTTTGCCTTGCCATGCCTCAGAACAGGCTCTCCCTGCTCAGCCGGCCCGCAATAAAGTTCGCGGAAACCAGCAGGGCCAAGTTGACGACGTTGTTGAACAGCCCGACAGCCGTGGAAAAGCTCACCCTGTTGTTTATGATGCCGCGCTTGTATACGAGCGTGGATATGACCTCCGACACCTCAAGGTTGACCTCGTTCTGCATCAGGTAGATCTTCTCGTAGCCGACGTTTATAAGGCCGCCAATGGAGAGAATGAGAAGCAGTATAATCGTCGTGCTGATGCAGGGCAGGTTGATGTGGATTATGCGCTGCAGGCGCGAGGCGCCGTCTATGCGCGCGGACTCGTGCAGCGCCGGGTCCACGCCGGCGAGCGCGGCTATGTAGATGACGGCCGCCCAGCCCATCTCCTGCCATGTCCCGGAGAGCACGTACATGGCGCGGAACAGCCTGGGCAGCGCCATAAAATACACGCGCTCGCGCCCCAGCGCCTCGAGCGCGGTGTTCACGACGCCTATGGAAGGGGAGAACATCGTGTGCAGAATGCCGACCATCACCACGACCGAGATAAAGTGCGGCGCGTACAGGGCGGTCTGCGCGAACTTTTTGTAGCGCGCGCTTTTCAGCTCGTTCAGCATGAGCGCCAGGATGATCGGCACCGGGAAGTTTATGGCGAGGGAATAGGCCGACAAAATAATGGTGTTGCCGAACGTTCGCCAGAAGTAAAAGCCGCTGAAGAAGTCGGAAAAGTGCTTGAAGCCGACCCACGGGCTGCCCAGTATCCCGAGCGAGCCGTAGAAGTCCTTGAAGGCGATCTGCAGCCCGTAGAGCGGCGCGTAGCTGAACAGGCAGATATAGACGAACGCGGGCAGGAGCAGCAAGTAGTAGTGGCGGTGCGCCCAGATCTGCCTGCGCAGCGCGCCGGAGCCGGCGGATCCGGCGGGCCGGCGGGCCGGGGCGCTCCTGGCCTGGGCATGCCGGATCTGGGCGCACCGGGCTTGAATGTGCCGGGCCGGGTTCGCGGGATGGCGCGCGGGCGAGGGCGCAGACGGCGTTGCGGGCGGGCCTGCGGACGCGGGCAACATTGCGGGCGCAAGGGCGGGCGCTGGCCCGGAATGGCGCACAGGCGAGCCTGCGGGCGCTGGCGCCGCTGCCATGCGCGCTGGCGCGGGCGCGCAAGGCCCTGCGAAAAAGAGTGGGAAAAAGCGTGTCACGCAACTACCCCCAAATGGCTTGATTTTCTTTTATAAATATGTTCCAATATCAATATGTCCCCTTATTCAAAAGTATGGCAATTTTTCTGGATTTTCAACTCTTATTTTTTGTAATGCCGCTATTGCGAGGGGGGGCGCAAGAAAAGATATGCACTATTTTGCGCAAAACGAGGGCGGGACAGTGACGCAAAAAAAGACAGTACGCTTGGCGCGCAGGGCGCGGAAGGCGCCAAAGGCGCAAAACAGCTGGGGCAGGCGCATATGGAGCGCGTTTGGCGCGATGCGGGCGCGAATCTGGCAGGGCTTGCGGCGCGGGCGGCGCGGGCGGGACAGGCAACAGCTGCAGAACAGCTGGGACAGGCAGGACGGGCATCCGCAGGATGGGCGAGGCGGCGAGGGCCTTCCGGATTTGCGCGACCAGCAACAGGAACAGGGCGCATGCGCCGAGTTGCCGGAACATTGTGCGCATTTTGGGCCTCAGGAACTGGACGCGCACGGCGGGCCGCCAGAGCCGGGCGCGCGCGCCTGGCAACATGAACCGGACGCGCGAGGCGGGCCGCGCAAGCCCAGCAGGCGCCGCAAGCCCCGCGCGAGGCGGAGCTATCTGTTGCGCCTCATCGTTTCCTGCGCGGCGCTTTTGCTGCTGCCGTTCGCGGCGGGCTCGCCGGCCGGCGACAGCCGGGCCGGCAACGCTCGGCGGGACGCCGTCCTCGGCGGAGCCGCGGGGGGGGCGCGGGTGTCCCGCGCAGTGTGG
>JAISFK010000033.1 GCA_031263625.1 Clostridiales bacterium | reverse complement strand
CCGACCGCAATTTGCGGTCGGACAGAGGAAACGAGTATTACTGACTCGCGTTAATGGAAAATTCAAATGCTCGTCAGTATATTTGAAATCCGCCGGGCGGCGCCTGCCCAATAAGCTTTCGAGCGAGCCAGCGAGCAGGGCATGTAACTATTTTATATGCCTGCGCGGAAAATTCAACAAAAATGGCCAATGAACTTGATTTTGGATAGATATATCGTAAATGAGGCTAACTGCCGCGCGCAGGCACGTTTTCGCGGGCGCTTTAGCAAGCGCGTTTTATCGAGCGCCTTTCTGGCAAGCGCTGAATATCGGCAGGGGTCATCTGGGAGGGAGGCGGATTCCTTTGCGAAAAGCGGAGGGCGACATTCCCATAACGCGCTTAAATGCCTTGTTCAGGCTTATTGGGCTGTCATACCCGCAACAGCGCGCTATTTCGCCAAGATCGCTGCATGTCGCCTCGATCAGCTCAATCGCCTTTTCTACTCGCCTGCACGTTATGTATTTTGTCAGCGTAATACCGTTGTATCGCTTGAACAGGGCCGAAAAATATGTGGGGCTGAAAGCCGCGCGTTTGGAAAGGGTTTTCAGGGAGAGCTTCTCCGATATGTTGTCGTCTATGAAGCTGAGCACTTTCTTCATATGATACGCCTCGACGTGGGTAATTGGCCTGATCTGCACGTCCGCCTCCCAATAGTCGTATTTTCGCAAAATCAGCAATAGCAACGACTTCATCATGATTTTCACTTGGAGGTCGTAGAACAGCGGCTTTTCGATCATTTCCCGCTCCATGCCAATCAAGATTCTTGCAACCTCCGCAGTCGCCGGGCTGCCCCTGTCCAGTCGGTGCTGAAAAGTGGCGTTGCGGGCGAAAAATACTTTCAGCAAGCGATAGTCCGGGGCCATGCCCAGCAGATCCCACAAAAATTCCGACTGAAAATGCAACGTCAGGCTTGCCAGCGCGGAATCGCCCTCAATGACGATGTTGTGCAGATCCGTGTTGCTGATGAGAAAGACATCACCCGGCCTCATATCGTAAGCGCGGCCCTCTATCCGATACTCGCCGCAGCCGTCCAAAACGAGCGATACTTCCAAAGGGCTGTGCGTGTGCGGCGCATACAGAAAATTTTTGCTCACCGTCACTGTTTCAAGGGTGAGCAGCTCTTTCCCGCCACAGTCATGCAGGATATGCTTTTCCGACGCGCGCACTCGCCCGCCGGTTTTTTGGCCTGCCGATCTTTCGCCCATCGCTGTTTTTGCCCGCTCCCAAACTCGTCTTGCCCAAAATAAGGCTATGATGCGCAAAATGCGTTTCCCTTAACAAAAAAATATTGTGAACAAAAGAAAACGGTGGCAAACAAAATGCCATATATGTGGATTTTTGCCTGTTTATAGCTGAATTTTACCATATGTATTCATTTTGTGCAATGTTTTTGTAGCGCCACACGGCGCTTTTCTTGCCACTTTTCTTGCCATTGCCAGCCCGACGTCATATAATAGCATTTGGCGGCATTGCGTGCGGCACGCGGCACTGCGGCACTGCGGCGCTGCCGCGTGCCGCAGTGCCGCGCACATGCCGCGCGCAGGCAGGCCGCGTTTTCAAAATACTTTGTATCGGGTGGCTCCGCATGGATTTGTTTTGCATACTTGGCATCGACGGGCAACTGCTATTTCGCGGCCATGTAAGAGAATTTGCGTTCACGGATCAGCTGATTGTCCAAAAGAGCATCGAGTTTTTCAACGACGACGCTCCGTGCTTCATTCACAGGGGCGCAGTTGTTTCGCGCCTCCATCTGGAAATTGAGGCTCTGCTCGATTCGGCTTTTGGCGAGG
This sequence comes from Clostridiales bacterium, assembly GCA_031263625.1. Classification (GTDB taxonomy): domain Bacteria; phylum Bacillota; class Clostridia; order WRLR01; family WRLR01; genus JAISFK01. The sequence goes on along the minus strand of JAISFK010000033.1, from coordinate 1,768 downwards.
CGCAGGAAGCCCGCGCCGCGAAGGGCGGGCCGCGCGGAGCGCTGGCAGGCGTCGGGCTTCCTGCCACAGGCGAGGCGTCGCAGGACAGAACCGAAGGGCTGGCGGACGAGGCCGAAAGGTCGCCGGACGGGGTCGAACTCCCCGCGCCGGACGTGTTCTCCGCCTGCCCATCATATCTGGGCGCGTACCCAGAGGCCAGCCTTATCATAAAAGAGGGCCTACGCCCATGAACAAGCGCAAACGCCTCATTTCGGCGACGACGGCCGCAACGGCGCGGCTGGCGGTTATTGCCGCTATCCTCCTTGCGGCGCTCGCGCTGCGCCCTCCTTGCGTGACGTTCGCCTCGGTCGCGCCGGAACAAGGCTCGGCGGCACACGGCGCGGCGGCCATCGCAGGGCGGCTCGCGCTGCTCTCCCCAGCCGGCAGTGGCAATTCGGCGATAGTCTTTTTTTCCACAGTGGCCTGCGACGAGTGCGAGCGGGCAAAAACGCTCCTTTCCGGGCTGCCTGCCTACGTCGCGCTGCCGGGCGGCTCAAATTCGGCGCTGGCCGTCGAGACGGTGAGCATCATGGACGACGGCGGCGTCGATGCCATACGCCGCTTCTTCGAAGCCTACGAAGTGCCGTCCGAGAAACAGCTGACGCCGATTCTGTTTTACGCCGGCGGGTATCTCTCCGGCGCGGACGAAATCGAGGGCTCGCTGCGGGCCATCCTGTCCGAAGGGGGTGCCCTGGGCTTTTCGGAGTCGCCCGCCGCCGCTGCGGCGCTCTCGTCGCTCGCCGGCGCTGAGCCTGGCCCAGGAAACGGCGCTGAGCCTGGCGCGGAAACCGGCGCTGCGCTAGGCGCGGAGTCAGGCGCGGGGCTACAGCAACAGCAACCGCGACAACCGGGCGGCGGGCGCGGCGAACCAACAGCCCCGGCAAGGCTAGCGGAACTGGCGGCCATGCTTCTCGCGGGCCTGCTCGGCGGGGTCAACCCCTGCTCCGTCTCCATGCTGCTGCTCCTGCTCTCGCTACTTGCCGCAAAGCAGAGCCGCATCGCCCTGATCGGCTTCTCATATCTCGCCGGCAAATTCATCGCTTACGCCGCGATAGGGTTTTCTCTGTTTTCAGCCGCATCGCTACTGGACTCTGGCGCTTTCGCGACGCTCAAAGCGGCGGCGCGCGTCGTCACAATCGCCTTTGCCGCCCTGCTGTGCGCCATGAATGCCGCCGATTTTTTCAGCGCGCGCGCAGAGCGCTACGGCAAGATACGCGCTCAGCTGCCCAAGGCCCTCCGCCGCTTCAACAACGGGCTGATCGAGCGCCATCTCGGGAAAAGCCCCCGGTTTTTGGCCCTCTCGTCGCTCGCCCTTGGCATGGTCGTCTCAGCAGGCGAATTTTTGTGCACGGGGCAGATATACCTCGCGGCAATCATCTACCAAATCCGTGCAAATACCGGCGCCGCGCCCGCCGCCACCGCGTCCCTGCTCGCTTATTGCGCCGCGTCCGCCGCACCCGCTGCGGCGCTGATCCTGCTCTGCAGTCGCGGCAGGAAGGCGCTGGAGCTGTCCGAAACATTCCGCAGGCACATGCCCCTGATAAAGCTGGCCAACGCCGCGCTATTCGCGCTGATCGCCGTCGCAGCCCTGCTGCTGTACTGATTTGGGCGCATAAAAAAACTTGGAACCCTTGACAAGCAAGGATTCCAAGTCTGGCTCCCCAAGTTGGACTCGAACCAACGACCCTGCGGTTAACAGCCGCATGCTCTACCAGCTGAGCTATTGAGG
>JAISFK010000022.1 GCA_031263625.1 Clostridiales bacterium | reverse complement strand
ATAGCCTCCGCAATGACGGCGTCGCTGCGCGACCTTGCTCAGCTGACGCACCATCACTCGTTCGACGCGACGCAGATCCTGGCGCTCCGCGAGCGCTTCAAGCAGGGCGGCGCCGCGTTTGGCGTCGATGGCGTTTCCATTGGCGACATGGTGCTGTTCGCGGCGGTCAGGACGCTGCTGGAGTTCCCGGACATGAACGCGCAGCTGCTTGAAGGCGGCGTCATGCGCCGCTTCAGGAACGTGCATCTCGGCGTGGCGGTGGACACGCCGCGCGGGCTGATGGTGCCGACCGTGTTTTGCGCGGAGCAGAAGTCGCTGGCGCGGCTGTCCGCCGAGGTGAAGTCCCTGGCCGCGTCCGCGCGCGCGGGCAACATCAGCCCCGACCTGTTGCGCGGCGGCACGTTCACCGTGTCAAATCTGGGAACGACGGGGGTGGAGTCGTTCACGCCCATCATAAACCCGCCGCAGGTCGGCATACTTGGCGTGTGCGGGATCGCCCCGCGCGTCCGCGAGGGCAGGGACGGCTTGGAGGCGTATCCCGCCATGGGCCTGTCCATAACGTATGATCACCGGGCGGTGGACGGCGCGCCGGCCTCGCGCTTCGCGCAGGCGCTGTGCAAAAAGCTGGAGCAGTTCACGCTGCTGCTGGCGGCGTAGGCGCCGCGCCATGAATGTTGCCATCACTATGAATGGCGCTGCCGTCGCGGCAGTTTCGGATTATGGAGAGGAATGGTCACGCGGATGGATGTCTTTGATTTGATTGTGCTGGGCGGGGGCCCAGCGGGCTATGTCGCCGCCGAGCGGGCCTCGGAGGGCGGCTTGAGGACGGCGCTGTTTGAAATGTCCAGCCTGGGCGGCGTGTGCCTCAACGAGGGCTGCATCCCGACCAAGGCGATGCTGTATTCGGCGAAGATTTACAGCGGCGCCGCGCACGGCGAGCCCTACGGCGTCCGCGTCGAGCGGGCGGCCCTGGACCACGGCCTCGTGCTGAAGCGGAAGAACCGCGTCGTGAAAACGCTGGTGTCGGGCGTCGCCGCGCAGATGAAGGCGCACGGCGTGACAGTCGTGCCGAGCCGCGCCGCCGTCAGGGGCAGGGCGGCCCAGGGGTTTTGCGTGGAGGCGGGCGGCGGCGAGTACTCCGCGCGCAGGCTGCTCATAGCGACGGGCTCGGAGCCGGTCGTGCCCCCGATACCGGGCGTCAAGGAAGGGCTTGCGTCCGGGTACGTCTGCACGAGCCGCGAGATGCTGGATCTGGCGGACGTCCCCAAGAGGCTCGCGATAGTCGGCGGCGGCGTCATAGGGCTGGAGCTGGCGGGCTATTTCAATGCGGCCGGCTCTAAGGTGACGGTCGTGGAAATGCTGGACAAGATAGCGGGGCCGACGGAGGCCGAGATCTCCGGCATACTGCTCGCGAACATGAGGAAGAAGGGCATAGAGTTCAGGCTCGGCAGCAAGGTGGAGGCGATACTGCCGGGGCGCGGCGCCCAGATCGCCCAGATCGCCCAGATCGCGCCGGCAGGCGGGCGGGCGCCGGGCGCCGGGCGGGCGGAAACCCTGCGCGAGGGAGCAGTCGGGCAGGCAGGAGCCGCCGGGCAGGCGGCGGCCCAGGCCGAGATCGTGGAGGCCGACAAGGTGCTGCTCTGCATCGGCAGGCGGCCGCGCCTGGCGGGCTTTGGCCTGGAAAACCTCGGCGCTGCGGTGGAGCGCGGCGCCATAGCGACGGATTCGCAGCTGCGCACGAATATCCCGGATCTGTACGCCGCGGGCGACGTGAACGGCAAGGCCATGCTGGCGCACACCGCGTACAGGGAGGCGGAGGCGGCGGTCAGCCACATGCTGGGCAGGCGGGACTGCATGGGCTACGGCGCGATCCCGTCGGTCATATACACGACGCCGGAGGCGGCCTGCGTGGGCGAAACGCCGGAGAGCGCGCGCGACAAAGGGCTGCCGTTCAAAACGGCGAAGCTCTCGCTGCGCTACGCGGGGCGCTACGTGGCGGAGGACGAGGACGGCGACGGGCTGTGCAAGATCCTCGCGGACGAGCGGACGGGGCGCCTGATCGGGGCGCACATTGTCGGCAGCTACGCGTCGGAGATCATCGTGTCGGCCGCCATGATGATAGAGAGCCGCTGGGCGGCGTCCGAGCTGAAAAAGCTGGTATTCCCGCACCCGACCGTCGGGGAGATCCTGCGCGAGTCGCTGTTCGCGCTATGAAACGCCTGCCGGCCTGAGACTTGAGAATGGAATAGCATGAATCCAAAAATGGACGCTCGATAACGCTCAATAATTATAGATGGCGCTCGATAACGCTCGATAACGAACGATAGAGCTCGATAACGATAAGGAGGCGGGACATGCCAAAATCACTGTTTATAGACCCTGCAAAGCTGATGGAGAGCGGATATGCCAAATTTGCCGACATACCCGTGAACCGCTACGCCAAGACCGCGAAGGAGGAGCGCGCCGCGTTCGGGGACGGCGAGCTGATCCGCATATACCGCGACATGGCGATACTGCGCGAATTTGAGTCCATGCTGAACCGCATAAAGACGCAGGGCAGCTACAACGGCGTGGAAACGACGTATCCCGGCCCCGCGCACCTCTCGCTCGGGCAGGAGTCGGCGGCCGTCGGCCAGGCGTACCTGCTCGGCCGCGACGACTACATATTCGGCAGCCACCGCAGCCACAGCGAGGTGCTCGCCAAATCGCTGTCCTGCATACAGAAGCTGCCGGACGGCGAGCTCATGGCCATCATGGAGGGCTTTTTCGGCGGCGCGATCCTGCGCTCCATCGAAAAGGCGTACAAGGCCAGGGACGCCAAGGATCTGGCGATACATTTTCTGCTGTACGGGGCGCTGGCCGAGCTGTTCGCCCGCGAGAACGGCTTCCACAAGGGCATGGGGGGCAGCATGCACATGTTCTTCCTGCCGTTCGGCGTATACCCGAACAACGCCATCGTCGGCGGCTCCGGCACGATTGCCGCGGGCGCCGCGCTGTACAAGAAGTGCAACCGCGAGGGCGGCCTCGTGATATGCAACATCGGCGACGGCAGCCTGGGCTGCGGCCCCGTCTGGGAGGCGCTGAACTTCGCCGCGATGGAGCAGTACGGCACGCTCTGGGAGGAGGGCAAAAAGGGCGGGCTGCCGCTCGTGTTCAACATATTCAACAACGGCTACGGCATGGGCGGGCAGACGAGCGGCGAAACGATGGCGTATGGCATGCCCGTGCGCGTCGCCGCGGGGGTGTCGCCCGGCGAAATGCACGCGGAGCGCGTGTGGGGGCACAACCCGCTGGCGGTGATAGACGCGTACCGCCGCAAGCGCCAGCTCGTCGAGGCGTCCGAGGGCCCCGTTTTCCTCGACGTGCTCACGTACAGGCTCGTCGGCCACTCCACGTCCGACCAGAACGCATACCGCTCGAAGGAGGAGATAGACGCATGGCAGGAGGTTGACCCGTGCGCCGTGTTCCGCCGGGAGCTCGTGGAGGCCGGCGTGGCGGGCGACGGCGCGTTCGACGACATTTGGGCCGAAACGGAGGAGCGCATGACGAAAATCTGCAAATGGGCTTCCGACATGGACATGTCCCCATACGCGGATTTTGCGGGCGACGGCGCCGTGATCGAGCGGATGATGTTCTCGAACGCGCGGGCTGGGACTGGGGATGGGGCTGGCGCGGGGACTGTGGGTGGGACTGCGGCCGGGGCTGGCGCGGGGGCGCGGCAGGCATCGGCGCGGCCGGAAACGCTCATCCCCAAGGGCGACTGCTCGCGCGCGAAGCAGATTGCGGGCAAGGAGCGCTCCGCCTTCAAGGACGGCAAGCCCGTGAGCAAGATGCGGCAGTACAACATCCGCGACGCCATTTTCGAGCCGATGCTCGACAAGTTTTACGAGGATCCGACGCTCATCGCCTATGGCGAGGACGTGCGCGACTGGGGCGGCGCGTTCGCCGTCTATCGCGGGCTGGCGGAGGTTCTGCCGCACTCGCGGCTGTTCAACGCGCCGATCTCGGAGGCGGCGATCGTCGGGACCGGCGTCGGCTACGGCATGTGCGGCGGCCGCGCCGTCGTGGAGCTCATGTACTGCGACTTTATCGGGCGCGCTGGCGACGAGGTGTTCAACCAGCTCTCGAAGTGGCAGGCCATGAGCGCGGGCAGACTCAAACTGCCCGTCGTGCGGCGCGTGTCCATCGGCGCGAAGTACGGCGCCCAGCACAGCCAGGACTGGACGGCGCTGTGCGCGCACATACCGGGGCTAAAAGTCTGCTTCCCGGCGACGCCGTATGAGGCCAAGGGCCTGATGACGGCCGCGCTCAACGGCACGGATCCCGTCGTGTTCTTTGAGAGCCAGCGCATATACGACATGGGCGAGCTGTTCCGCGAGGGCGGCGTGCCCGCCGAGCCGTATGAGCTGGAGTTTGGCGGCGTCAGCGTGATCAGGCCGGGCAGCGACGTCACGGTGCTGACGATAGGCGCGACGCTGTACAAGGCGGTCGAGGCGGCGGACGCGCTCCGGGACAAGTACGGCGTTTCGGCGGAGCTGATCAACCTGCACAGCCTCGTGCCGCTCGACTACTCGCGGATTGCCGAGTCCGTGGCCAAGACGGGGCGCGTCGTGCTCGCGTCCGACGCCTGCGCGCGCGGCAGCTTTTTGAACGACGTGGCGCGAAACATAACGGAGCTGTGCTTCGACGACCTGGACGCGCCGCCCGTCGTGGTGGGCGCGCGCAACTGGATAACGCCGCCGTTCGAGTTCGACGAGTATTTTTTCCCGCAGGCGAGCTGGATTCTGGACGCCATTCACGAGAAGCTGCTGCCGTTGCCGGGCTACGCCCCCGCCACGAACGGCTTTCTGCCCGTCGAGCAGCTCAGGAGGGCCAGGGCCGGCGTGTAGCTCAGGAGGACCAGGGGGCGGGGCCGGCGTGCAGCCGCAAGGCTGAGCCTGAGCGCGCACGCCAACTGGCGCACGCCGATTGCGTGTGTGCCGATTGCGCGCCCGGCCGAGCCTGAGCGCCTAGGGCGCGCATGGGCGCCGCGAAAACGCGCCTCGAAAATGCTTGACACGGCCCAGGAAACAATGATATTTTATCAGCAGAGTGTTAATCGGGAGTAGTTATAAAATTCAAAGTCAACATGCCGGCAGAATAGACAAAATAAATGCCTGGCTTTGAATCCCATCGCGGGAACGAGACTTTTAACACAATTTTCCCATTGCCGTCCGCGGATGACGCCCACAGGGGCTCGTCCGGGGCGGCGTGTCGGGAATGTTGTGGCGAAAGTCTTTTTTATACTCGTGTTCGATTGGAAATTCCGACTGCAATTTGCAGTCGGACAGAGGAAACGAGTATTACTGACTCGCGTTTATGGTAAATTCAAATGCTCGTCAGTATATGTGGATTTTATGTGGCTTAGCATCAAAGCTGCTGCATTGTTGGCGTGGGGGGGTGGAGATAACCGTGGGAGTGCCGGAAATTGTACTGATCGCGGTCGGCCTGGCGATGGATGCGTTTGCAGTGTCCATCACGCTGGGCCTGGCCGCAAAGAGGCTGAAATTTGCGGAATATTTGATACCGGGCGCGTATTTTGGCTTTTTTCAGGCGCTTATGCCCGCAATAGGCTATTTTGTGGGGCTGTATTTCGCGGACAGGGTTCGGAGCCTGGACCACTGGATAGCGTTCGCGCTGCTGGGCTTTATCGGCGGGAAGATGATAAAGGACAGCCTGTCGAAGGACGGCGGCGCGAGCGCTGAGGGCGCGGGCGAAAGCGGGGGCGAGGGCATCGGCGCAGGCGAGGGCGCGAGCGAAAACGTGGGCCAGGCGACCGCCGCGAACGGCGGCTCGGCCTCCGGCGATGGCGTCGGCGAGGGCGAAAGGGCGGGCGGTGGCGGCGGCGAAAGGGCGGGCGCGCATCCGTTCGGCTTCGCAAAAATGCTGCTCCTGGCCCTGGCGACGAGCATCGACGCCCTGGCGGTTGGCATAACGTTCGCCTTTCTCGGCGCAAACATCGGATTGGCCGCGCTGCTGACGGGCGCGATCACGTTTGCCATATCTACCTGCGGCGTCGCAATCGGAAGGATTTTTGGGGCGCGATTCAAATCAAAGGCTGAATTTATAGGCGGGCTGACGCTCGTCATCATAGGCGCGAAGATCCTTGTCGAGCATATGCTGGGGTGACGCCGGGCGAAAAAGCGCGAACTGTGCGCGGACGGCGGAACGCGCGGGCGGCAAATACGCAGGGCGGCAAAGCGCGAAACGGCACCCCGCCCGTGCGCTTTGCCGCCTGTCGCTGTCAATATTCAGGCCGCGATCACAATTTGCCATTGAATGAATTTACAAATACGATAACATTCTTGCTCTCTGTTTATCTTTTGTTTACAAAAAATTTCCTATAAAATGGTCCTATCAAGTTGCGTCGCTGTCAAAAACGCCGACGGCGGCCTGCGGGGCTGTGGCATGGCGAAACATGCCAGCCATGCCGCGCGAGCAAGGTTTTGGGGGGCATTGAGATGAAAAGCAGGAGCAAGCTGTACGCGCGAAAAGAGATCGCGCTCGACGAGAACGGCGGCGGCAACCCCGCCAGGCAGATGAGCTTTGCGTACTATCTCACGGAAAGCGACATTGCCGGCGAAGCGGAATTGTTCTGCGGCGTGGCCGAGCGCCCAGACGATCCGGCGGGCGGCGATTCGGCGCGCGGAGGTCGCGCGAGCGAGGCGCGGGAGAGCGGTGGGCCGGAGAGCGAAGCGCGGGCGAACGAGAGCATGGCGCGCGAGGATTCGGAGCGGGCCTTTGCGCTTTCGAGCTCAGGGCGGAGCAGCGGCGGCAGCGCAGCCCGAAGCGGCGTTTGCTATGGCGTCCGCATAACGCTGCGCGAAAGCGGCAAGACGGAGGACGTCCGAGTGGATGGCATAACGCCCGACAAGAGCGCGGCGCTGCGCCTCGCCGGATTGCTCGCGGAGAATTTGGCCACGCCGCTCTCTCTGAGGGACATACTGGACGACCTTCTGGGAGCGCTCGAGTAAATTTCGCCCAAGCGCGAACAGCGGGCGGCGCGGGCGAAGAGCATCGCGCGGGCGAAGCACGGGCGCGGACGAACAGCGGGCGCGAGTGAACAGCGTTGCGCTGGCGATTTGCGGACGTGAGCTAATAGCGCTATGCGAACGAATGGCAGGCGCGGGCAAATAAGCGCCTCTCG
>JAISFK010000001.1 GCA_031263625.1 Clostridiales bacterium | reverse complement strand
GCCAGCCCCGCGATCGCGGGTGGCGCGGGCGCCGTCGCCGCGTATGCCGGCACGGGCGCGAAAAGCGCGAGCTGCGCCAGCGCCATGGCCGCGCACAGCGCGGCGCAAACCCGCCTCCTGGCTTTGGCTCTGGCTCCGGCGCGGCTTCGCCTCCCGGCAACGCGGGACGGGGGGCCACCGCTCCTGCCACTGCTCTTGCCTATGCCATCGCCCATGCCCTTGTTCACGCTGCCGCTTATGCCAGCGCCATCGCTCTCGCCCATGCTCTCGCCTATGCCGCCGCCCATGCTCCTGCCCATGCCTATGACCACGCTCCTGCCCCTGTCTTCGCTCCCGCCCTCGCCCATGCTCTCGCTCCTGCCCACGCTTACGCCCTCGCCCCTGCTCCCGCTCCTGCCCTCGTCCTGTGCGGCCGTCTTTTTCAGATTCATATGCCAACCCCTGCTATCCCGTATTAATGATTATTTCAGAACCCTGTCAGCCGCCCATCATCTTCGCCACGGCGCCCACGATCTCGCCGCGCGTGACGCTGCGCTGCGGCTCGAACTTGCCGCCCGACGGCTTCAAAAAGCCCTTCTCGACGCACAGGCCCACGGCGCTCCTGAACGCGGCGTCCGCGGCGGCCGCGTCCGACACGCCGGGCGGCCCGGACGGCGCGACCGCGCCGCTCTGCCCGATCAGCCCCGCGTACATCCTCGCGAGCAGGGCCGCCGCCTGCTGGCGCTGCATCTGCGCGTTCAGCGAGCCGGGCTTCACGATGTCGCCGAGCCCGAGCGCCGCGGCCTTCTGCGCGTCGCCCATGCCGAACGTGTCGCGCTCCAGCCCGAGCACGCGCTCGTACAGCAGCACGGCCTCCCTGTTCAGCACGGGCAGCGCCGGCCTGTAGGACGTCTCGATGCCCGCGAATATGTCCGACAGGTCATACGCCCCGGCGACCTTTTCGAGCGCCGCCTTCTCCGCCGAGCCGTCGGCCAGGCCGGCCGTGTTCACCGCCGCCAAAACCGCCGAGTAGTAGCCGGGCGACAGCACGCTGAAGGACTCGGACGTCTTGTCGCCCGAAATGTTCTGCGTGAGCTTGAACCACTCCTTGCCGTCATACGACACGAACGGGCTGACCCTGCCGCTGCCCTGCGGCTCAAAGCTCAGGCGCACGCCCAGCGGCGCGCCGAACTCCGCGAGCGCGATCATGTCCGCCGCCAGCGGGCTGTAGCCGTTCCGCCCCTCCAGAATGTCGCCCGCGCGGTACGACACGAGGCTCCTGAGGTCGGCGATCAGCTCATCGACATAGGCGTTCGAGCGGCGCTTCCTCGCCTCGTCCGCGTCGCTGCGCGCGTTGGCCGCCTCCTCCGTTTCGTAGAAGCTGCCCGATCCAGAGCCGCCCGCCCCGCTCCCGCCAGCGCCGCCGCTTCCCCCGCTCCCGCCGGCGCCGGACGCGCCCGCGCCCTCCGTGTTGTAGGAGAGCGCCGCGAGCATGGTCGCGACGAGCCCCGTCCGCTCATTGTATATGTAGTCGTGCAGTATGGCGCTGATATTGGCATACGAGCGGTTCGACGCGATGACGGAGGCCCTCAGCGCGTGCGCGCGCGTGATGCCCGCCGATCCCGCCGGCGCGTATGCCTGCACGAAATCCGAGCGCGCCGAGCTGAGCCGGACGAGCAGCTCCTTGGCGCCGCTCCTGCGCTTCATGTCCGACACCGCCTCGCTGTAGCGCAGATCGATCGTGTTTTTGCCCAGCGTGTACTCCGCGCCCTCCGTCCGTATGGTCAGCGACTTGTCGTAGTCCTGGAGCGCGAGCAGCACCCCGCCCGGTATGTATATGACGTCGGTCTGCGCCTTGCGCTGGTTCTGGCTGACGTCCACGAAAAAGCTCTTGTCCGGCGCGCTCGCCAGCGCGCCCGTCACCTTGTCCTCCTTGAGTATCAGCTTGTTCTCGGCCATGTCGCCCGTGTCCGCGAGATACACGTTCTCGCGCTCGAACTCCGCCAGCCTGTCCAGAAAATTGTCCTCCAGCCGCGCCTGCTCCTCGACCTCGTCCTGGCTGGCCTGCTCGAAGTCCGTGCGCGTGTCCACCGGGCCGGCGTATTTCGAGAACGCGCTCACGTTCGGATCCTCGCGGCGGATCTTGCGCGCCCTCACCTTCACGTAGTAGCGCATGTTCGGGAGCAGCGCGCGCTGCTCCACGCTGCCGTTCGCGAGGCGCGTCGGCTTGGACAGGACGACGGCGCTGTACAGCATGACGTCGGGGTTGTTCACCGTCTCCGGCCCCTCCGATATGTGGTAGCCGTACTCGCGGCCGTCCGCGACGTAAGTGTACGGCCGCAGGTTGAGCTCCGACAGCTCGAAATACTCGACCTGGTCGGGCGGCAGCTCGTCCATCTCGCGCTGCGACAGGATGGCCAGCTGGAAGCGCAGGTAGTCGTCGCCCGGCGCCGTCGCCATGCCCTTCCACTCCACCTCGACGGCCCGCGTCGAGCCGCGCGCCGCCATGTTCGGCGCGGCGTAGACCTGCTCCGGCGACTGGCCGCCGCGCATGACGTACACGTCGTAGGACTCGCCAAACTCAAGGTTTTTGATCCTGCAATGCACGTAGCCGGCCTCCCGGACGACCGTGCCCTGCGAGCCGCCGACGGGCCTGTAGGCCGTCTCGCCCGGCCCGCGAACGTAGATGAGGTAGTCCTGCGAGCCAAAGCCCGGCGAGCTGTCCGCGAAGTCGAAGACCAGCTCGGCGTCTATGACGGCTCGCAGGCCGAACGGCGCCTCCAGCAGCAGCGTCGTCAGCGGGACCGTCACGAAGGGGCTCGTGCTGCGTATGTCCTTAAAATGCGCGTCGTCGTAGACGGCCGCCGCGCCGCCCCCGCCCGCCCGCGTCTTCGACACGGCGCGGACGCTGACGTAGTACAGCGTGTTCGGGAACAGCCACCTGTCCACTGTGAAGCGGTACTTGCCGGTGTCCGGGTCGAGCCTGAACCGCCCGTCGGCCGGGGGCGCGTCCGGGTCGAGCAGCAGCCGCCTGTCGGCCGCGTCGCCGTCGTAGCCGCCGTACTCGCGGATAAAGCTGTCGTACACGGGATCCGTGCCCGCGGGCGCCAGGGCCGGGTCGCCGAACGGCAGGCCGGACGCCCCCGTCAGAAAGCGGTCGAAGTCCCGTATGGACGTGACGACGAACTCGTAGGCCACGTCGGGCGCGTTGGGCGCGTCGTCCTTCACGGGCGACCACTCGAACACGGCCGACTCCCCCGTCACGAGCAGGTTCCCGTCGCCGTCCAGCGCTATCGCGAGATCCGTCGGGGCGAGCAGCCGCTTGTTCAGATCGTCGTACCCCTGCGGGTACGGCCGCGTCGTCACGGAGAGCATGGCCGAAAACGCCCTGTCCCCGTTGATCGCGCCGTTCTCGACGATATACGTGCGCACCCAGAAGTAGTACTGCTTGTTGGGCTGCAGCGGCTTGCCCGCGTAGCTTTTCACGCCGTCCCACGCGATGCCCGCCGCGGCCCCCGCGCCGCCCCCCGCCGCCGGCCTGCCCGCCTTGACGAGCGCCGCCGCAATCTGCGCGGCGTCGCCCGGCGGCAGCGTCATGCCCGCCGCCCAATCGGGATCCTCCCACGAGTTTCGCGGGGCGTCCGCCATGACGCCGACAAGCTGCGGCTTTTTGTCCAGCGGGTCGGCGCTCGCGTACAGCTCGTAGTAGACCGGGATCGCCGGGTCGTGGGTTTCCGTCGCGTAGCGCCAGTCCACGAGCGAGTTGCGCAGGCTGACGCTGTTCGCGCGCGGCGGCGCCGGGTCTATCTCGTTACCGGTCACGCTGAACTCGAACGGCAGCGGCACCGTGTACTTGGTCGGGTACGTCGTGAACGCGGCGGGCAGCGACGCATTGGACGAGGACGCCTCGTACGCGCCCGGCATGGACTGGCTCTCGCGCCACACGGCCGTGCGGACCGTTATGAAGTAGCGCGTGTTCGGCAGGAAATAGCCGGGGTACAGGTACGCCGCCGAGGGATTGTCCTCCGTATAGTTCGTGGCCGTCTTCCTCTGCTGCAGCAGCCAGTAGGCCGGCGGGTACAGGACGCCGGGATCCGGCGAGGGCGCGGGCGCCTGCGGCTGCCCGTAGGCGGCCTTGAACAGATCGGCGCCCTTTATCGTGTAGCTCAGCCTGTTGCCCGTCACGTTGTCCGCTATCTGCGAGCGGTGCACGGCGAGCACCGTCTTGTACTGCTGCCGGAACGAGCCGAACGACGTGCCGTCCGCGCCGTGCAGCGTCTCGGAAACGTCGTCGCCCGTCAGGTACGACGTGTTCAGCTCAAACTCTATGTACAGCGTGTTCGCGGTCGTCGCGTCCCAGTTGTCGGGCTTGTCCCAGCTGACCGTCACGTCCGTCGCCTTCGTGGCCGGGACGTACCTGAGCGCGTCGATGGTCACGCCCCTGGGCGTCAGCGGCGCGCCCTCCCCCGCGTCGCTCATGACGAACGGTATGCCGCTGCTCGACAGGAGCTTGCCCTCGCTCGGATCCGTGTAGTACGCGCTGTAAACGTAGGTCACGATGGGGCTGGGCGCGCGGATGTACGCCTGGACGGTCTTGCGCGAGTCGTTGAAGTCGGCGACGTTCACCTGCATGAGCGGGCTGCCCAGGTCGATCTGCCCCTGCGAGCGCATCTCCACTTTATACGAATAGCCCGCGAGATAGTCCTTCTCGCGGTTTATGTTGAGCCGGTGGACGTCCACGCGCACGTACTCGTCCGACACCTTCGTCACCGCGGCGCGCAGAAGCGTCGTCGCCTGCATGACGTTGTTCCGCCCCGTGATGCTGTAGGAGTCGAACTCGTCGCGGCCCGCGCTGTTCCAGTATATGAGCGCGGCGTGGACCAGGTATATGCTGCCCGGATATATCTCGCCGTGGCGCAGTATGTAGTCAAAGTCGCCCGAAGCCGGGTCCGACGGGATGCCCGACGGCAGGAAGCGCTCGCGCACGCCGGCCGTGTTCGCCCACGCGGCGCCGTCCGGGTACGCCGTGCCCGCGTCGTCCCTGCCCAAAAGGTAGATCATGAACCAGTCGTCGGACGGCGAGGTCAGCTGCTTGACGTCCGACGTGTACGTGGCGTCGCTGAACACAGCCGTAGCCTTCAGGCCGTGCGGCGCGGCGGGGTCGTAGCCCAGCTCCACCCTCTTGCACTCGGCCTCGCCGCCCCGGTAGTAGATGTACTGGTGGACGCTGAGCGCGAGCGTGAAGCGCGTGATGTCCGCGTTGACCTTCTGGATCGCCTGGAGCGCGGCGGCGTAGCCCGTGTCCGCGTCCGTCAGGCCGAATACGCGCTTGAAGGCGCCGGGCAGGCTGTACGGGTCGGGCGGCGAGCCCGCGCTCACGAACACCTTGGGCATCTGCCACGCCACGCGCAGCGCCGGCTTGAAGCCGGCCTCGGTCGATCCGGGCGACGGCTCGCGCAGGCTGATGTCGCTGACGCTTCGCGCGTCGATCAGTATGTCCTTCAAAAACACGGTCTCGCCGAAATAGCCCGCGATCTGCGACGCGCCGGCGCCGTCCGAGAAGAACTCGACCTTGATCTGGTACAGCACGCTGTCCGAAAACTCCGACATGGCGACGGTCGCGGCGTTCAGCTTGCCGTAGCCCGTCTGGACGCCGTTGTTGTCGTAGGTCGGCTCCGTGTACGTGAACGTGCGCACGGCCGGCGCGCCGGACACGACGTCCACCCACGTCAGCCGCGCCGCCTCCACCTGCCCGGCCAGCGCGGCGGCGCCCGCCCAGCTGACGCTGAGGGCGCCGTTCGCGACGGAGTTGGCCAGCCTCACGCCCGGCGACGCCGCCGCGCGCGCCAGCATGGGCGGCGCGGCGGGCGCCGCAAGCTGCGCGAGCGCGACCGCCGCGCACGCGAGCAGGGCGACCAGCCTCTTTGCCATCCGCGCGCGCCGCGCCTTCAGCGCCTGCCGCATCTTCCGCGCCCTGTGGCGCTCCCCCCGCTTCCTCGCGGCCTCCGCATCGCCCGCGTCCCGCGCGAGCCTTGCAGTTTTCGCAGCCTCCGCGAGTTTCGCCAGTTTCGCAGTGCCCGCGGCCTCCGCATCGCCCGCGAGCTTCGCAGTCTCCGCGAGTTTCGCCAGTTTCGCAGTGCCCGCGAGCTTCGCAGTCTTCACATTCTTCGCAATCGCGCTGATCATATTCGCCATAGGATTCACATCGCCATCTTCCGTCTGTATTTTTGCATATCGCGCCGCCATCTGTCGCACTGCCGTCCGTCGCGCCGCGCAGCGCCGCTCAACTCAAATCCTGCCCAGCCACTTTATGAACCTGTACGCCACGAGCGCGGCCTGCTCGCGCGTCGCCTGCCGGTCAAGACCGAGAATCCTGTCCCCGCCGCCCATGCCTATGCCAATCATGATGTTCTCGCCGAACACGTCCCGCGCCTGCGCGGCGAGCCCGGCGGGCAGCCCGTCCGCGTCCGGGTACGGCCTGAGCGCCGTCGCGCCGTGCTCTGGCAGCGGCGTCCGGTTCGCGATCAGGCTGTCGCATACGAGCGAAACGAGCTCCGCGCGCGTGGCGATCCTGTCCGGGAAGAAGCTGTTGCCGGTTTCCGCGCGCACGAATCCCATCTTGCTCGCCTTCATGATCTCCTCGTAGAACGGGTGCCCCTTTTTCACGTCGTCGAACGAGCCGGTCGCGCTGGCGTCCGGCTTCAGCGCCCGCACGAGCATGGCCACGGCCTCGCCGCGCGTGATCTCCTCCCCGCCGCCGACGACGGCGCCGCCCTCGACCTCCGCTATCCTGTGCCGCCTGAGCGCGCCCACGACGTCCGGCGACAGGCTGACGGGCTCCAGCGAGCCGGCGCTCGCGGCCGCTGCCGCCGCAGCCTCGGCGGCCGCCCCGCCGCCGTCGGCGTCGCTGGCGTAGGCGCTGCCGCGCACGGACGCGGCGTAGCCGTTGTCGGCCTGGATGGCCTCGCTGTAGGCGACGGAGCGGTATTCCGACGAATAGGCGCCCACCCGGTAGAAGCACGGGACGTTCGCCGGCACCGGCAGGTTCTCGCGCGTCACGGCGTTCGCCTCGGCTATCGTCACCTGACTCCACTGCCCGCTCAGCCCCGCCCTGCGCTCTATGAAGAACGCGCTCTCGCCCGCAGAGTTGTCGCGCCACGACAGCGTTATGGACGTGCTGCTGAATTTTTGCTGGCGCAGCCTGTCGGGCGCCGCCAAAAACTTCGTCGCGACCACGGTTTCGGCCGAGTAGCGCGAATAGCTGTCGTCCTGCGCGGAGCGGGCGCGCACCCGGTACGTGTACGTCTCGCCCGGCCCCACCATGTCGTCCGAGTAGCGGCTGGCGTTCCTGTCCAGCGCGGCGATCAGCTTCCACTCGCGGTACTGCTCGTCCCTGCGCCAGATCTCGTATGACGACTCGCGGTCGCCGAGATCCGCCCAGCGCAGCTCGACGAGGTAGTCATCGACCGCCGTGGCCGTTATGGCGTAGGATATGTCGATGAACACGGCCGTGACCTCGGCCTCGTCCGAGTAGATCGACTCGGAGCCGCCGCTGCCGATGGCCTTGACCCGGTAGACATAGCGCTCGCCCGGCACGATGGTCGCGTCCGTGTATTCCGTCCTGTTGTATGAAATGGTCGCGATATTGACAAATTCCGCCTCGTCCCGGCGCCTGCGCTCCAGCTGGTAGCGCGCGGCGTCGATCGACGGCGTCCACGCGATGTATACGCTCGACGGCGACACGGAGTAATACTGCGTGATCTGCGGCACGTCTATCGTCGAGTACGTGGCCCTGGACACGTATTCCGAGAACACGGCCCGCCCGTATCTCGCCCGGAGCCTGTACGTGTACTGGGTGTTGATCTCAAGCCCCGTGTCCGTGTAGCTGTTCACGCCGGCCCTGACCGTCGCCACGGCGACCCACTGCTGCTCCGTGCCGCGGCGCCGCTCTATGGCCGTCTCGAAGCCCGCGGAGTCCGGGTATTCCCACGAGATGGCGATCCGCGAGGGCGACGGCTGCGAGAAGGCGAGCGCCTGCGGCAAAAGCGGCGCGCCGGGCGGCTTGTAGACGATCTCGTTGAAATACTGGCCGTACTCGCCGGTCCGCGTGTCGTAGAGCAGCACGCGGAACACGTACACGGCGCTCACGCGCACGGACGAGTACACGTACTCCGTGTGGGAGCTCGACAGATCGGACAGCGTGATGAAAGACCCGTCGTCCTCCTTCATCTGGAGCCGGAAGCTGTAGCCGATCGGGGCGTAGGCCGGCCAGTTTATGCGGGCGCTCGTCGCGCTGAGCGCCGTGAGGCTCACCGCCTCCGAGTTCTGGTCCGTGTACGACGCGGCCGCCGCCGAAGCAGCGGGCGCCGCGCCCGGCAAGAAAGCCCCCGCAAGCAGCGCAACCAGCGCGAAAAGCGCAACGCGCCCACGCCTGCCTGCGCGCCCAATCATAAATCCACTCATCTTTCCACCCATCGCGCACCTCGCCCGCCTATGCGCCCATAAAATTATACTGACGAGCATTTGAATTTTCCATAATCGCGAGTCAGTAATACTCGTTTCCTCTGTCCGACCGCAAATTGCGGTCGGAATTTCAATCGCTCACGAGTATAATTATACCCTGCGCGGCGCGCCCCCAAAACACAGCATATATACTTGTATCGGAAAAACAGGCCGGACTCTGAACGCCCGCCCAGGATTCGCGGCCGACTAGCGGCCGAGCTTGCGGGATTCGCAGGCGCTATCCGCAACCGGCCGCAACCGAATAGCAGCGAATGGCAACGGGCCTAAATTATTGCATTGCGATTGTAAATCCAATCGAACACGAGCATAAAAAATT
>JAISFK010000451.1 GCA_031263625.1 Clostridiales bacterium | reverse complement strand
GGGCCATGCGCGCTGCGGGGCAGGCTGGGCGGGCGAAGTGGGAGAGAGGGAGAGAGAGGTTTTTGCAACATGGGCGAACTGTCGATATGCGACGCCCTGGAGCGCGTGAGGCTGTGGTTCGGCGAGTTCAGCTCGCGGAACATCGAGCTGGGCGCGGCCGAGGCCAGGGAGCGGATCCGCCTGCGCGAGGCCATGGAGGCGCGGGGGGAGCCGCAGCCGCCGCTCGCGGGCGTCTGGGAGAGCGAGGAGGCGCTCAGGCGCAATCTCGAGCTGAAATGCGAGCACACGCTGCGCGTCGTGCGGAACGCGCGCGCCATCGCGGAGTCCGTCGCGGCCGACGAGCGCTTCTTCCGCGGCGCCGACGGGGGGCATGAGATCGCCGTCGCGCAGATAGTCGCGTACCTGCACGACGCCGGGCGGTTCGGCCAGCTCAGGCGCAACGGCACGTTCAGCGACCTCGCCGGCGAGAACCACGCGGCGCTGAGCGCGCAGGCGATCCGCGACGAGGGGCTGGACGAGTGGTTCTCGGAGGAGGACGCGAGCGCGATCGCGACGGCCGTGGCCCAGCACAACGCCTACCGCGTGGACGCCCCGGCCGGCTCGCGCGCCATGATGCACGCGAAGATAATCAGGGACGCGGACAAGCTGGACATCTTCGGCATAATGACCGACACGGGCGCGGCGCGCAAGTACACGCTCTACAACAACGAGAGCGGCGGCGCGTTCAGCGACAGCCTCGTCGCGGCCGTCATCGGCCACGCCAACCTGCGCTACGAGGACATAAAGACGCTGGAGGACTGGGCGCTGTTCAACGTGAGCCTGATCTACGACATAAACTATCCCAAGTCCTTCGAGGAGATAAAGCGGAACGGCTACGTCGAGAAGATCGTCGCGCCGCACCTCGGGCGGCACCCGCTGCTCCCCGAGGTCATCCGCTCGGCGAACGAATACATCGACGGCAAGCTGGCGGGTTCACATTTGCCCGCAAATAATATATAATTTGCATTGGCGCGGCGCCGCTGGCGCGAAGCCGCCGGCGTATCGGGATATGCCGGAAACATTTCGATCAGACTGGATCGCAGCATATGACGAAAGCCGACAAGCCCAGGCCCGTTGACATCATCGTGCCCTGCCGCAACGAAAGCGCGGTGCTGGGGCTGTTTTACGCGGAGGCGGAGAGGGTGGCCGGGACGCTGCCGGGCTACGAGTTCCGCTACATATTCGTGGACGACGGCAGCACGGACGGCACGCTGGGCATTTTGCAGGATTTGGCTGGCAGGAGCGGGCGCGTGAGCTACATATCGTTTTCGCGGAACTTCGGCAAGGAGGCCGGCATCTACGCGGGGCTGAAGCGCTCGACCGCGCCGCTGGCGGCCATAATAGACGCCGACCTCCAGCACCCGCCCGCGATGCTGCGCGACATGATCGGGGCGATCGACGCGGAGGGCTACGACAGCTGCTCCGCGCGCAGGATCAGCCGCGACGGCGAGCCGAGGATCCGGAGCCTCCTGGCGCGCGGGTTCTACAGGCTCATCAACAGAATGTCGGACATCGACATCGTGGACGGCGCCGTCGATTACCGCATGATGACCTCGCAGATGGTCGCCGCGATACTCGAGCTGTCGGAGGTGCAGCGCTTTTCCAAGGGCATTTTCGCGTGGGTCGGCTTTCGGACGAAGTGGCTGGAGTACAAGAACGTCGAAAGGCTCGCCGGCGAGTCGAAGTGGTCGTTCGCGCAGCTCGTGAAGTACGCGCTCGAAGGCATCACGGCCTTCACGACCGTGCCGCTGAGATTCGCGTTTTTCGCCGGGTTCGTGTTTTCCCTGCTGTCGTTCGCCCTGCTGGCATACGAGCTGATCAAGACCGCCATATTTGGCATAGGCGTCCCCGGATACCCGTCAACGCTCATAATGCTGCTCATGATCGGCGGCGTCATAATACTGTCCACGGGCATACTGGGCGAATACGTCGCCCGGATGTACATGGAGGCCAAGCGCCGGCCGATATACATAGAGAAGAGCTCCCAGGCGTGGGAGGAGAGGCGCTCGCGGGCAAGGGGCGCGAGCGGAGCGGGGCGCGGGGCGGCCCGGAGCGGGTGCGCGGCGGCGCGGGGGCGGGCGGAGCGCAGGCGGCGCGACGGGCGCGGCGGGCGGCGAACGGCGCGCAGGCGGCGGGGATGACGCAGGCGGGCGGCGAATGGCGCGCAGGCGGCGGGGGCGCGGCGGGGGCGCGGGGCGCCTCTCGCGCAAATATAAACGGCTAGGCGGGGGAGCGAAATAAAAAACAGGGACAGGGCTATCTCGGCGAAGCGCAAAGGCATTGAGGCCGCGAGCTACCTCGTGTTCGGCGCGCTGACGACCGTCGTGAACTACGAGGCTTTCAAGGCGATTGTCAACGCGACGTCCATCGACTACAAGATCGCCGACGTCATCGCGTGGGCGCTGGCCGTCGCGTTCGCTTACATAACCAACAGGCTGTTCGTGTTCCGGAGCAATGCCGCCGGCGCCGCCTCGGTGGCCGGCGAGGCGGCGCGGTTTGTCGGCGCGCGCCTGCTCACGCTGCTCGTTGACATGGCGATCATGGTGCTGGCGGTCGAGAAGCTGGGCATTGGCGCGGAAGAGGCCAAAATCGCCGCGAACGTCGTGGTCATCGCGTCCAACTACGCGATAAGCAAGCTTTTCGTGTTCAGGCGGCCCGGCGGCGGGGACGGCGAGGATGGCGGGGGCGGCGCGGATGGCAATGGCGGAGAGGGCAAGAGCGGCGATGCGGGCGATGGCCGCGAGGGCGAGGGCAGCAGTATGGGCGGCGGCACGGGGCTATTGTAGCGGTTGCAGCACAGGCGGCGAATACGGGGATAGCGGCAGGGGTTATGGGCGAGGAGAGGGATAGCGGCAGGGATTATGATAGCGGTGGCGAGAGCCATGTCGGCAACGGCGCGGATGGCGGCAGGAGCCACGGCGAGAGCCGCGCCGCCGGCGATGCTGGCACCAGCGCCGGCGATGTTGGCAACGCTGGCGCTACTGGCGCCATTACCGGCAACGCCGATGCTGTTGGCGCTGGCGTGACTGGCGCCACCGCTGACGCCGCCGCTGGCGACGTTGGCGCCTCCGGCGTCGCCCGCGCCTCCGGCGGCAGGATCTGCGCGGCCGACATATGGCTGGGCGCGCTCTCGTTCGCCGCCCCGGCGGCCCTGCTGTGCGTCGCCTTCGCCGTCATCGGCATCTACCCGTTCGGGCCGGGGGCGAGCAACACCGTCATAATCATCGACAACTACCACCAGTACACGCCGTTCCTCATGGAATTTGGCGAGATGCTGAGGAGCGGCGGCAGCATGTTCTACTCGTGGAATGCGGGGCTGGGCTCCAACTTCCTCGCCCGCTTCGCGTACTACCTGTCCAGCCCGCTGAACGTGTTCTCCGCGTTTTTCGGCGGTGGCTCGTTCGCCGAGTTCGTGCTGGCGCTCGTGCTTGTCAGGGCGGGGGCAGCCGGCCTGGCGTTTTTCGCCTACCTGCGCGCCAAATTCGGAAGCCCCGGCCTCAAAACGGCCGCCTTTGCCATGATGTACGCCATGTGCGCGTTTTTTCTCGCGTACTACTGGAACGTCATGTGGTTCGACTGCGTCGCCGTGTTCCCGCTGGTCGCGCTGGGCCTGGAGCGCCTGGCCGACAGGGGCAGGGGCCTGCTGTACTGCCTCGCGCTGGCGTTCACGATAGTCTCGAACTACTTCATCGCCATAATGGTGTGCATCTACGCGGCGCTGCACTACGCGGCCTACTACCTGGGCAGGGATCGCGGCCGCCCGGCCGCCCCGCGCGCCCTCGCGGCGGCCGGCAGGTTCGCGCTCTATTCCGCGCTCGCCGGGGGCCTGTCCGCCGCCGTGACGCTGCCCGCCTTTTACGGGCTGCTGCGCTCGTCCGCCGCCGGGGCCGCGTTCCCGAAAAACCCGCGCATATACGCGGACATGGCGGACGTGATCGCGAACCACCTGATGATGATAAAGCCGTCCATCATGGTGGGCCTGCCGAACATCTACTGCGGCGTCGCCGCGCTGCTGCTCGTGCCGCTCTACTTCGCGAACGGCCGCGTCGCGTTCCGCGAGAAGCTGTGCAGCGGCCTGCTCCTGGCGTTTTTCCTCGTCAGCTTCAACGAGAACCAGCTGGACTTTCTGTGGCACGGCACGCACTTCCCCAACTCGCTGCTGTTCAGGTTCGCGTTCCTGTACGTCTTTCTCGCGCTGACGCTCGCGTACAGGGCGCTGATCAGCCTGGGCGGCGTCAGGGAGGGCGGCGTGTTCGGCTGCTTCGCCGCGCTGGCGGCCTTCGTCCTGTTCGCCGAGGCGCGGCCGGCGGAGAAGACGACGAAGCTGACGGTGTACATAAGCCTCGCCTTCGCGCTCATTCACGCGCTGATCCTGCGCTGGAACCGCTCGTGCGAGCTTTCGGGCGAGCTCCCTGGCGAACTCTCTGGAGAACTATCTGGCGGGTTGCCGGGCGGGCTCTCAGGAGAGCCGCCAGGCGGGCTTTCGGGCGGGCCGCCAAGCGAGCTTTCTGGCGGGCTCTCAGAAGGGCTCTCAGGCGGGCCTTCGGGCAGGCCGCCAAGCGCGTTCTCAGACGGGCCGCCAAACGGGCTTTCGGGCGGGGGCAGGCCGCCAAGCAGGCTCTCAGGCGGGCTTTCTGGCGGGGGCAGGCCGCGCCGCGCCCTGCTGGCGGAGATCGCGCTGTTCGTCTTCGTCGGCGCCGAGATGACCATCAACGCGGGCTACGGCATCGGGGAGGCGGGCGTGTTCCCCAAGGACAGCTACCTTATGTCCATCGACAGCGTGAAGCCCGCCGTCGAGTGGGCGGAGGCGCGCGAGGAGGGTTTCGAGCGCATCGAGTTCGCGGAGCACACGACGTACAACACGCCGGTCGTGTACGGCTACAAGGGCATATCCTACTACTCGTCCACGTCGTATGTCGCCGTCAACGACATGTTCGGCAAGCTCGGCCTGATACACTCGAACGCCTGGTACGTGTACAGGAGCTCGACGCCGGTGCTCAACTCCATGTTCGCCGTCAAATACCTGCTCAGCAGGGACAGGGACTTCGACAACGGCATTTACCCGCTCGTCCGCCGCGAGGGGGACGTGCGCGTGTACGAAAACCCGTACTTCCTGCCCGTCGGCTTCATGGTGGACGAGGCCGCCGAGGGCTGGGACGTCAGCCGGAACAACCCGTTCCTCGTGCAGGAGGACTTCGTCGCGAAGGCGACGGGGCTGAGCGAGCCCCTGTTCACGCGGCTGGAGCTGGAGCAGGGCGAGCACGGCGGCATGACGGTGACGGGCGGCGGGCAGGACGGCGTGTTCAGGTACGCGCCGGGCGGCTCCGCGGGCGAGATGAAGGCCGTCCACAGGATAACGGCGCGGGGCAACGCCGGGGCGCTCGCGGCCGGGGGCGGCGCGGGCGATGGAGCCACCGGCAGTGGGCCGCAGG
>JAISFK010000426.1 GCA_031263625.1 Clostridiales bacterium | reverse complement strand
ATTCCTGAAATTATGCTGATTTTGATCCCCATGACGACCTCCGCCGCTATACTGATGAGCATTTGAATTTTCCATTAACGCGAGTCAGTAATACTCGTTTCCTCTGTCCGACCGCAAATTGCGGTCGGAATCCCAATCGAACACGAGTATAATTATGCGCACCGGAACAGAGCCCTGCGCCCATCGGGCCGCAACTCGCAATCTTCGGCCCGCTGCCTACAGCCCGCCTGCCGCCGCAGACGTGGCGGGGCGCCAGCCCCTAACCCCTAGCCCCCAGCTCCTAGCCCCTACCCTATCCCCTGATGCTGAAAAACGCGCGGTCGCCGGGGTACTCCGCCACCTCGTCAAGCTCCTCCTCAATCCTGAGCAGCTGGTTGTACTTCGCCACGCGGTCCGTCCTGGACGGCGCGCCCGTCTTGATCTGCCCGGAATTGGTCGCCACGGCGATGTCCGCTATCGTGGCGTCTTCCGTCTCGCCGGAGCGGTGCGACGTGACGGCCGTGTAGCCGGCCCTGTTCGCGAGCTGTATGGCGTCCAGCGTCTCCGTCAGCGTGCCAATCTGGTTGACCTTTATGAGTATGGAGTTCGCCACTCCCATCTCGATGCCCTTTTTGAGCCTGTCCACGTTTGTGACGAACAGGTCGTCGCCGACAATCTGCAGCTTCTTGCCGAGCCTGTCCGTGAGCAGCTTCCAGGCTTCCCAGTCCTCCTCGCTCACGCCGTCCTCCAGCGAGACGATCGGGTACTTGTCCGCGAGCTCGGCCCAGAAGTCCACCATCTCCCGCTTCGTCTTTTTGATGCCGCTCTTCCAGAACAGGTACGTGCCGTCCTCCTGGTACATCTCCGTCGCCGCGGCGTCAATGGCGATCTTGAACTGGATGCCGGGCTTGAAGCCGGCCTTGCCGATGGCCTCGACTATGACCTGCAGCGCCTCCTCGTCGGTCTTCAGGTTGGGGGCGAAGCCGCCCTCGTCGCCCACGGCCGTGCTGTAGCCCTTGCCGGACAGCACCTTCTTCAGATTGTGGAATACCTCGGCGCACCATTGCAGAGCCTGCGCAAAGCTGTCGGCGCCCACGGGCATGATCATGAACTCCTGGATGTTCACGCTGTTGTCGGCGTGCTTGCCGCCGTTGATGATGTTCATCATCGGCACCGGCAGCGTCTTGGCGTTCACGCCGCCAATGTACTGGTACAGGCTGAGGCCGAGGCATTCGGCCGCCGTCTTCGCCACCGCGAGCGACGCGCCCAGGATGGCGTTGGCGCCGAGCCTGCCCTTGTTCGGCGTGCCGTCCAGCTCGATCAGCGCATTGTCGATGGCGGTCTGGTCGAGCACGTTCATGCCGATGAGCTTGTCCGCAATCTCGCTGTTGACGTTTTCGACGGCGCTCAGCACGCCCTTTCCGAGGTAGCGCCCCTTGTCGCCGTCGCGCAGCTCGACCGCCTCGAACGAGCCCGTCGAGGCGCCGGACGGCACCGCGGCCCTGCCCGTGTAGCCATCCGCGGTCACTTCCACCTCAACCGTCGGGTTGCCCCTGGAGTCCAGAATTTCCCTTGCAACGACATCTTCGATCTCCACATACTGCTTCATGTCCACTCAGCTCCTTTAATACATTTATGTTATTTGACAATACCCATTATTATTATTACCCTTATAAATTCCATCGTAACCCATGATATTGGCCCGCGACATAGGCCCGCAATACTGGGCCGCGCCCGCGCACGCGCGAGCCGCCCGGCTGCGCCATTTGGCTCATCGCCCGCCGCGCCCCGCGTTGAACTCGCCTATGAGAAGGCCGTAGTACACGGCGTCGCGGTATTCCCCGCCCGTGTAGCACTCGCGGCGCAGGACGCCCTCCTGCGCGAAGCCGGCCTTTTCGTGGAACCTGCGCGACGCCGCGTTGAAATCGTATACATACACGGCGCATTTTTGATAGCGCAGCTCGTTGAAATAGTAGTCCAGCACCTTCGCGTAGGCTCTCGCGGCTATGCCCTTCCCCCTGTGCGCCTCGCGCATTTTTATGCCCGTCTTGAACACGCCCGTGCGCCTGTCCGCTTCCCACACGTCTATGTATCCCAGAAACTCCGGCCCGCCGGACGCCGCAAGGCTCGCCGCGCCGGGGCGGCTCTCGGCGGGCTTGCCCGCCGGCCCTGACGTCGGCCCTGCCGGCGCGGCCGCCGATTCCGCCGCCTCTATGACGAATACGCGGCGATCGTCGCCGCCGCCCGGCGCCGCGCGGCCGGCTATCCACTCGCGCGTCTTCTCCGGGCTTGGCGGGAAGCCGATATAGTCGAAAAGCCGCTCGACCTCGGCCGGGCTCTCCAAAAAGTGCTCGTAGAACATCCCGCCGTCGTCCGGCCGGGCCGTCCTGAGCCTCGCCTCGCCAAGCCGCCAGTAATTGTCGCCCATCGCACCACGCCTCCCGGCGCGCCTTGCCCTGCCGCGCCCGCCCGCCGCTCAGATGCCGTTTCCCCGTCAATCCGGGCTTGTCCCGGAATCCAGCCTTTGATTTTTGGATTCTGGGACGAACCCTCAAATGGCGTTCTATTGGATTCCAGCAGTCTCTAAGCGCTTTTGATGCCATCGCCAGCGTTTGGTCGGGCTAGGGTGTGAACTGCATCCACCCGCCCGCCTGCCGCCGCTACTGCCGCAGCTCCACGCCCGCCTTCTGCGACAGCGCCGCGACGATCGCCTGCACATGGGCGCTGACCTCTGCGTCAACGAGCGTCCTGTCGCCGGCGCGGAACAGCAGCGAGAACGCGAGGCTCTTTTTGCCCTCCGGCACCTGCTTCCCCGTGTACACGTCGAACAGCTCGACCGACTCAAGCTCGTCCCCCGCGGCCTTTTTCATGATGCCCACTATGTCGGCGTACTTCACGCCGCTGTCCGCGACCAGCGCCAAATCGCGCGGCACCGGCGGGTACTTGGGCAGCTTTCGGTAGGCTTTGTCCAGGCTGGCGGCCGCGAACAGGCGGTCGAGCGATATCGCCCCGACATACGTCCTCTCCGGCAGCTCGAACTCCTCCCGCGCCAGCGGATGCGCCTCGCCGAAGAAGCCCGCCTCGGCGCCGGCTATGTCAATGTGCGCCGCCCGGCCAGGGTGCAAAAACGGCACGTCGGCGCACTCCCTTATTTTGTATCTGCGCACCCCGACTGCGGCGAATATGTCCTCGATCAGGCCCTTCATGGAGTAGAAGTCGTTCCGGCCGCCATATGCGCCCAGCGTCAGCACGTCCCTCTGCTCCGGCAGCGCCGGGGCGCCGGCCAGCGCGGAAAGCCCAGCCGGCGCCGGGGCGCCCGCCGTCGCATTGCCCACAGTTGCGCCACCCGCCGCCGCGCCGTCTGCAACCGCATTTCCCGCTGCCGCATTGCCCGTTGCCGCGCCGCCCACAGCCGGCGCCGCCCCGTTCGGGTGGTACGTGCGCGAGATCTCAAACAGCTCCGCGGACGGCAGCCGCCTGTTGCCGTTGTCGGACAGCACTTTCAGCATGTCGGGGATCGTCGTGGTGCGCATGAGCGACGCATCCTCGCTGGACGGGTTGCCGATCCGCACGGCGCTCCGCAGCGGGCTGTCCTGCGGAAGTCCCAGCCTGTCGAAGGCTTTGGGGCTCTGGAACGAAAGCGTGTATATTTCGGAATAGCCGCAGCTGACCGCCGTGTCCAGCACGATCTGCCTGAGCTTCTGCACATGCGTCCTCATGCCCACCGTGACCTTCTCGCCCGGCCTCAGCGTCGCCTTTATGTTGTTGTAGTCGTAAAACCGCGCCACTTCCTCGGCCAGATCGGCCTCCATGCTGACGTCGCGCCGGAAGCTCGGCACAATCGCCTCCCCGCTCGCCTCGTCGTACCCGAACCCCAGCTTCTCCAGTGCGCCCAGCATGTACGCCCTGTCGATGTCCGTGCCGAGCAGCGCGTTGATCCGCTCCGGCGAGAACCTGACGCGCGCGCGCGCGGCCCTGCTCGGCCAAACGTCCAGGCAGCCGCCGTCGGCGGCGCCCTCGCAGAGCGCCATGGCCAGGCTTGCGGCCCTGTCTGCGGCCGGCAGCGTCATCTCCGCGTCAAGCCCCTTCTCATAGCGCGACGAGGACTCCGTGCGCATGCCGAGCCTGCGGGCCGTCTGCCTGACGGACGTGCCGTCAAAATTCGCGGACTCGAACACGACGTCGCGCGTGTCCGGCAGTATCTCGGAGTTCGCGCCGCCCATCACGCCCGCGACGGCTATCGGCCGATCCCTGTCCGCTATGACGAGCGTGGACGCGCCGAGCGCGCGCTCGTTCCCGTCGAGCGTCCTCAGCGCCTCGCCTTCCTCCGCGAGCCGGACGACTATGCTGCCGCCCCCGACAAAGCGCATGTCAAATGCGTGCATGGGCTGGCCCATCTCAAGCATGACATAGTTCGTGATGTCAACGATGTTGCTGATCGGCCGCACCCCAGCGTTCCTGAGCCGCGCCTTCATCCACTCCGGCGAGTCGCCGATCCTCACGCCCGTGACGATGCGCGCGGTGTATCGCGGGCATAGGCCCGGCTCGCGGATCTCGACGGAGAGCGCGCCCTCAATCGAGCCCGACGCCGGCCCCGAAAGCGAAGCGGCGTCCCCAGGCTGAGCCCCGGCCCCCGCATTCGCTCCAACTCCCGCTCCACGTCCCGCATCCGCTCCAGCCGCAACAACAGCCCCGGCCTGCGGCTGCGGCGCGGGCTTCGCTTTTGCCTCTGCCGCCCCGGCCCCCGCATCCGCGCCTGCTCCTACTTCAGCTCCAGCCCCGGCCCCCGCCCCCGCTCCGGCCTGCGGCTGCGGGCCGCCCGCGCCGCGCAGGCCCTCCAATATCACGCGCGGCGGCGTGTACGGCTTGCCCAGCACGGCGGCGGCCTCCCTCGCTATGCCCAGTATGCCGAGGCAGTCCGCGCGGTTGTACGTTATGTCGAAATCGACGACCGTGTCGTCCATGCCGAGAACCTCGCATATGCCCGCGCCGACAGGCGCGCCGGGATCCAGCACGAATATGCCGTCCTCGGCGGCGCCGGGCCAGTCGTATTTGGACAGGGCGAGCTCCTGAATGGAGCACATCATGCCGCACGACTCGACGCCGCGCATTTTGGTCGTCTTTATGCGCGCGCCTCCGGGCAGCCTGGACTTGTCGAGCGCGATGGGCACGACGTCGCCGACCTTTATGTTCGTCGCGCCCGTGACGATCTGTATCTCGCCGCCGCAAGCGCCGCCGACGTCCACGCGCGAAACCTGGAGCTTGTCCGCGTTGGGGTGCTTTTCCAGCGCCAGAATCCTGCCGGTGACGACGCGCTCGATGTCCTGCCCCAAGTATTCGACGCTGTCCGCTTTCGTGCCCGACAGAGTCATTTTTTTGGCGAGCTCCTGCGCGCCAATGTCTATGTCCACATATTCGCTAAGCCATTTTATCGGTACTCGCATAAAATATCATACC
>JAISFK010000410.1 GCA_031263625.1 Clostridiales bacterium | reverse complement strand
CCTCAATTAGATTGTCAATAGATTCCCTATGATGCTGATCCATTAGCCCGCACCCCTTTTTAAAATGACCTCAATCCAAGTCGCTGAGCAAAAAGTCTTTGATGTTCATGTGCTTGATTTCGTTTTGGCTCATATTTACCTCGCCCATCGTGACAACCTTCTCCCAATTATCTCTATTTCCCGCCACTTATTGTATCCACAAGCTGTCCATGCGAACGCTAAAAGTTGTCTGGGCCATATCATAACGCCTCCCCTGCATCCTGCGATTATCCACGCAGTATCGCGTCTTCGAATATTTTCACAAGATAGCCATACTCGGAATATTGGCCGTCCGATGCTTTCACAAGAGCATCGCGGACATATGCCGCACTGTCTTTCAGAAGCGTCTTGTCCATTCGGAATCCGTGCGCTTCCGCAAACTGCGCCGCGAATGTAATCGTCGTGCGTGTATTGCCCTCCCGGAACGGATGGACTTGCCACAACGCGGCGATATGCTTCGCGAATGCTGTAGCGGTTGCATGAACATCCAGCGAATACCAGTCCGTAGTTTCCAGTCTCTTCAAAACAGTTTTTGCATCACGCTCAATGTTGTCGGGATAAGAGTAGCGCACCGTGTCGTTGCCGAGAACTCGTTCGCCCTTGGCAATCTGGACACTGCGCGGCGTCCCGGCCCAATCAAAGAGATCGCCAAATATATGCTTGTGTATCGCAAGCAGGCGGGTCAAATCAAAAGGCAATGCCGCGACAGAACCGTCAACATCGGCGAGGGCAGAATATGTGATGTCTGCCTCTGCCCGTTCCAGTTCTTCTGCATCGCGGATGCCGAGCAGATTTCGCATCACGTCAACATCGTCAAACAAATATGGATCACGCATTATCCGCTACCCGATAATGGCTTATAATCTGCTGCCGGACATCGCTTAACTCACGCCTGCCGTCAATGTATTCCCGCATACAATCTTGCGCGAATTTGGACGGTTCCGGCGCAGCCAATATGGCGATGGACATCGCCTCGTTGGCGTACTTCTCGCGCTGTACTTTTGTTGTGTCTTTCACGGCGTAATTCTTGGGCATATCATTCACTCCTTGCAATATTATACACGCCGAATGATATTATACCGCAAGATTGCATCCGCGACAATCAAAAATCAAAGCGCCGCGCTCTATTCGCGCTCTATTTCGCCTATTTCGCCTGGGCGCGGCGCGAGGCGATGATGTCGCGGGCCACTGCTATGCCCGTCACGGAAGCCTGCATGAGCCCGCGCGTGATGCCGGCGCCGTCGCCGATGGCGTACAGCCCGCCGATTTTCGTGCGGAAGCGCCCGTCCACCTCGACCTTCGACGAATAAAACTTCACCTCGACGCCGTACAGCAGCGTGTTGTTTGAATACAGGCCGGGGGCCAGCTTGTTGAACGCCACCAGCGACTCGATGATGCTCGTCAGGTGCCTGTGCGGCAGCACGAACGACAGATCCCCAGGTATCGCCGACGCGAGCGTCGGCTCGGTCGTGGACTTCTTCAGGCGGCTCGCGTCCGAGCGCCTGCCCATGAGCAGGTCGCCGAGGCGCTGCACCATGATGCCGCCGCCCGTCAGCATGTTGCCGAGCGACGCGATGTACTTGCCGTACTCTATCGGCTGGCTGAACGGGTGCGTGAACCGCGTGGACACGAGCAGCGCGAAGTTCGTGTTGCGCGTCCTGAGCGCGGTGTCGGAATAGCTGTGGCCGTTCACGACCGCGATGCCCCCCTCGTAGTGCTCCGCGCTCACGATGCCGCCCGGATTCATGCAGAACGTGCGGACCTTGTTCTCGAACGTGTCCGAGTAGTACACCAGCTTGGCCTCGTACAGGTGCCTGGTAAGGTGGTCCATGATGGCGTTGGGCACCTCCACCCTGACCCCGATGTCCACCTCGTTGTTCTTTATGGGGATGCCGTGCTCGTTCGCTATGTTCTTCAGCCACTCCGCGCCGCCCCTGCCGGGCGCCGCGACGATCGCGCCCGCCGCCACCTCGCGGACGGAGCCGTCCTTGCAGCGCAGGGTGACGGCCCGCGCGCGCGGCTCGCCGCCCGCCGCCGGCGCTTCGGCCGGAGCTTCGGCTGGCGTTGCGGTTGGCAATGCGGTTGGCGATTCGGTTGGCAATGCGGTTGGCGCTTCGGCCGGAGCGCTGGTTGTTATGCCTATGGCCTCCGTCAGCTCGCAAAACTCGAACCACGGCTCCGCGTCGAGGTGCCTGTGCATGCGCCGCAGCACCTCGAACGCGTTTTCCGTCCCCATGTGCCTCACCGGGCACGGGATCAGCTGTATGTTGTGCTTCGACGCCTCGTAGCGGATGTCCTCGACCTTCCTGTCGTCCTTGCCGTGGACGGCCTCGGGCGCCCCGAAGCGCGTGTAGAAGCCGTCGGCGTAGGCTATGAGCTCGTTCGCGGCCTCCTTGCCCAGGTAATCGACGATGTTGCCGCCCACGCCGTCGGAGAGCGACAGCTTGCCGTCGGAGAAGGCCCCCGCGCCCGACCACCCGCTCATGATCGAGCACGGCTTGCAGCCCGCGCACTTTTTCCCCGCGCGGGCCGGGCACGCCCGATCGTCGATGTTCCTGCCGCTGTCAACCATGAGGACGCTCAGCCCGGCCTTTTGGCGGGCCAGCTCCAGGGCGGCGAAAATGCCCGCCGGCCCCGCGCCGATTATTACTACGTCATAATACCGTTCCATGCTCAGTCAGCCTTTCGCTTGCGTTTCTGAAATTGCCGGAATTTGCCGCCCGGCGCCGGCGGCATGCCGCCCGGCGCCAGCCGCCTGCCGCCCGGCGCCAGCAGGCGGGCAGCCGGCGGCAAATTCCAGCTTTCGCGCGCCTGCGGCGGCGGCGAGCGCCTCCCTTATCTTCCGGCTGTCGCCGCCGTTTTCGGCTATGATGCGCGAAACCGCGTCGTAGCCTAGCTCGCCCGCGTAGGCCGTCGCGAAGGCGTAGGACGCGCCTAGCAGGGCGGCGCAGCGCTCGCGATCCGGCGCCAGCGGCTCCACGCAGCGCTCGCGGAATATCGCCACGGTCCGTGACAGCAGCGACAGGCTCTCCAGCAGCGCGTCGGCGATCAGCGGCAGAAACGCGTTCAGCTCGAACTCGCCGTGCGCGGCCGCCATCGTCACCGCCTGGTCGTTCGCGATCACCCTCATCGCGGCCTGCGCGGCCATCTCCGGGATGACAGGGTTGACCTTGCCCGGCATGATGGAGCTGCCGGCCTGCATCGGGGCGAGCCGGATCTCGCCCAGCCCGCCGTGCGGCCCGGAGTTCATGAGCCGCAGATCGCCCGACAGCTTCATCAGGTTGACGGCCAGCGCCTTCATGAGGCCCGACGCCTCGACGAACACGTCGTTGTTCTGCGTGATGTCCATCGGGTACTCCGCCGCGGCCAGCCCGATGCCCGTCAGCGCCCGCAGCTCCTCGATCACCATGAACCGGTACTTCCTGCCGGCGCTGCCGGGCAGCCCGACCGCCGCGCCGCCGATGTTGACCTGGCGCAGGCGCTCCTCCACCTTGTAGAGCCGCCAGCGGTCGCGGGCGATGGCCTGCGCGTATGCGCCGAACTCGGCGCCCAGCGTGATCGGCACGGCGTCCATCAGCTCGGTGCGGCCCAGCTTTTTTATGCCGTCCCACTCGCGCTCCTTCTCCTGAAGGGACTGCTGGAGCTCCGCGCACGCCCCGCTCAGCTCCCTCAGCAGCTCTATCGCCGCTATGCGCAGCGCCGTGGGGTACACGTCGTTTGTGGACTGGCCGCGGTTCACGTCGTCTATGGGGTGGACGGCGCCGTATGAGCCGAAAGGCTCGCCGAGCTCGGCCAGGGCCAGGTTCGCGAGCACCTCGTTCACGTTCATGTGCGTGGACGTGCCCGCCCCGCCCTGCAGCGCGTCCACGACGAACATGCCGTCCGCCTCCCCCGCGAGCGCGCGGTCGCAGGCGGCTATGACGGCGCGGTACACGCCGGCGCGCCCGGCGCCCAGCTTTTCGTATGTGATTGCGGCGGCCTTCTTCACCTTGACGATGGCGCGGATCAGCCTCATGCTGGTCTTTTTGTAGCCCAGGTCGAAGTTGTCGCGGGCCCTCGCGCTGTGGATGCCGTAGAGCGCGGCGCCGGGCAGCGGCAGATCGCCGAGCGCGTCGCGCTCCAGCCGCATGGGCGGCCCGCCCGGCTCGCGTGCGCCTTGGCGGGGGCCGTCTGGCGCGCTTGCTCCCTCGCAGCATCCGTTCGGCCCGCCGGGCGCGCCCGCTCCCTCGCGGGGCCCGTCTGGCCCGCCCGTGCCGTGGATGGGCTCGTCGGGCTCGCTTGCGCCTTGGCGGGGGCCGTATGGCGCGCCCGCTCCCTCGCAGGGAGCGCTTGGTCGGCGTGTGCCCTCGCAGCATCCGTCCGGCCCGCCCGTGCCATGGATTGGCCCGTCGCCGCGAGCCGCGCTTTCGCATGTCCGATCATCGTGATCCCGCGCCATTGCCGCGCCTCCCCCCAATCCTGCTCGTCTACCCTTGCCTGCGGCGCGCCCCTCTGGCTTGGCTGGCGGGCGGCCCGCTATACTGACGAGCATTTGAATTTTCCATAATCGCGAGTCAGCAATACTCGTTTCCTCTGTCCGACCGCAAATTGCGGTCGAAATTCCCAATCGAACACGAGTATATCCACTGCCCGCTATCCCCTGCCGGCCATCCCCGCCCGCCAGCCATGGGCGGCGCGCCATCTACGCCCGCTATCCCCTGCTTGCCGCCCCCGCCCGTCGGCCATGGGCGGCTCGCCATCCCCGCTGGCTATACCCGCCCGCTATTCCCAGCTGCTATCCATGCCCGCTATCCCTGCCGGAAATCCTCCAGCAGGTGCGGGAACACGGACAGGCAGCGCTCCAGGATGCCCTGCATGTAGGCGATCAGGACGCCGTAGTTCGTAATCGGCGCGCCCTGCCCCTCGGCGCTGGCGCGACGGCGCCTGACCTCCCGCGCGTTGAGCATGCAGCCGCCGCAGTGCACCACGAGCTTGTACGGCGAGAGGTCGTCCGGGAACTCCGTGCCGGACGCGAACGCAAACTCCGGCGCCTTTCCCGTGTACTGCCTGATCCAGCGCGGGAGCTTGACCGTCCCGATGTCGTCGCACTGCCTGTGGTGCGTGCAGCCCTCGCAGATCAGCACCCTGTCGCCGTCCTCCAGCGCGTCCAGCGCCCTGGCGCCGGCGACGGCCGCGTCCAGTAGCCCCTTGTAGCGGGCCATCAGGATGGAGAACGACGTGAGCGGCACGCCCGGCGGCGTGTCCGCGGCGGCTTTCGCGAAGACCTGGCTGTCGGTGATCACCATTGCGGGGGGCTGCCCTAGCTTGTCCAGCGCGTCCCGCAGCTCGAACTCCTTCGCCACGACGGCGATCGCGTCCGCTTCCAGAACGTCGCGGATGACCTGCTGCTGCGGCAGGATCAGGCGCCCCTTGGGCGCGGCCTTGTCTATGGGCGTGACCAGCACGACGAAATCCGACGGGCCGATCAG
>JAISFK010000393.1 GCA_031263625.1 Clostridiales bacterium | reverse complement strand
AATTTGGTTGTGATTGAATAATCGGCGAGGATGATATAGAATAAAGATGTCTTTTGGGATAGTCGGAAATTATGGAAGGAGGCTATTTGCCATGTCTGTACTGGACGAGCTTCAAAAACTGGCGGCCGGCACGGCCAAGACGGTAACGCAGAAATCGTCGGACATCGTGGAAGCGGCAAGGCTCAACATCGCCATCAACGCGGAGGAAGACAAAATACAGAAGCTGCAGCTTGCCATCGGCAGGCGCATTTACGAGGAATACGCCTGCAACGGCGCGATTGCGGGCGACGCGGCGGGGGACGTCGCGGGGCTTTGCGCGCAGGCGAGCATTTTGGAGGGCAATGCCCGCGACATGAAAAGCAAGCTGTACAGCCTGCGCAATGTCAAGGAGTGCCCGAAATGCAAGGAAGTCCTGGACGCCGACATGGTATTCTGCTACAGCTGCGGGCACCGGCAGGACGAGCCTGCGGAATATGCCGATGAAAGCGGCGCCGGGAGCGGCGATCCGGGCGGCGCGGCGGTCGAGCCCGTGGAGTTTGTGCGCTCCGACGGCGGCGACACGGGCGCCGACGAGGACTGATACAGATCCGCATTAAAAACACGGCCGCAGCCCGCCCAAAGATTTTGGGCGAAATCAAAATTGAGAACAGTATGGCGCGCTGGGGAGATTGCGCGCGGAGGGCGGCTAGGACAGCGACAGTTGCATCGAAAGGGAAAGACTTGCAGAGAGGTTTTGTGGAATATACAGTAACGATTCACGCGGGCGGCGAGGCGCTGCCCAGAAAAGCGGCCGGCGGCGAGAATTTGCTCAAGCTCCTTCAGCGCGAGGGCTTTGAGGTGCCGGCGCCCTGCGGCGGTAGCCAGCGCTGCGGCAAGTGCGGGGTTGGCGTCGCGGAATCGCCGGCCGCGGCGCCCGCCATGCGGCTGGCCTGCTCGGTCTTCGTTGGCTCGGACATGGACGTGTATATCGGCGACGGCGCGGCGCGCAGCCGGGCCGCCCAGATTGTCACGGCAGGCGCGCGCCCGCGCGTCAAGCCCAATCCGTATGTCCGCGCGGTGACGGTTGACGTCGCGAAGCCGAGCTTGGGCGATCAGCGCTCCGATCTGGAGCGGACGGCGAGCGCCGTCGCCGCCGCGCTGCGCGGAGGCAGGCCGACTGGAGCCGGCGGCAGCGGCAGCGGCAGCGCAAGCGCCGGCGGCGATGGTAACGGCGGCGGGGGGGCAGCCGTTGGCAGTGGCGTTGCCGTCGGCAGCGGGGCAGTTGCAGGCGGCGATGGCGGCAGCGCCGGCGGCGCGGCATTGGGTGCCGGCGGCGGGGGCGTCCATATCGCGGACGTCGCGTTGCTGCGGTCGCTGCCCGGCATGTTGCGGGAATCCGACTACAGAATTACATGCATTTGCGCAGGCAGCCAGATAACGGACATTAAGCCGCGCACCGTCAATGCCGGCGGCCTCGGCGATGCGGGAGAGCGCGCCGACAGCGGCTCAGGCGGCAGGGGAGAGAGCGCCAGCCGCGGCAGCGCTGGCAGCGCCCCCGACAGTGGAGCGGGGCGCGCCGACAGTGGCCCAGGCAGCAGGGGAGAGAGCGCTGGTGGCTCCTCTGGCGGCGAGGAAGCCGGGGCCGCAGTCGCCGCCGCCAGCAAATCCGACGGCGGCGACTGCTTGGCCGCGCCTGCCGGGCGCCGGCATTATGGCATCGCGTTTGACATTGGCACGACCACAATAGCCGCGTATCTATGCGAGCTGTCGAGCGGCGCCATCGTGGAGGCTCTTTCCGCCATGAACCCGCAGGCCCGGTACGGCGCGGACGTGATCTCCAGGATAAGCCACGCCATGCAGGGGCCGGCTGGCGCGGCGGACATGCACGGCGCGATTGCGGACGCGCTTAACGGCCTGATATCCCGGTTTATCCGCAATAACGGCATAGACAGGGAGGACATCGGCGCCGCGTGCGCCGCCGGCAACACGACCATGCTGCACTTCCTGATGGATCTGCCCGCGGCCGGCATAGCCGTCGCCCCGTTCATTCCCGCCACCACCGACATGCACGTGCTCGCCGCCGCCGAGCTGGGCCTGCGCATTTCCCGCAACGGGCGGCTGATCTGCATGCCCGGCGTGTCCGCGTACATAGGCGCCGACACGGTTGCGGCCGCCCTGGCCTGCCGCTTGGGCAGGCGCGGCGAGATAGGGCTGCTGATTGACATCGGCACGAACGGCGAGATAGCGCTCGGGTGCAGGGACTGGCTGCTGGCCTGCTCAACTGCCGCAGGCCCCGCTTTTGAGGGCGCCAATATCCGAAACGGCGTCGGCGGCGTCGAAGGGGCGATTGACACGGTGCGAATCGGCGCCGGCGGCTTCGCCGTCACCACGATCGCGGGCGGGGCGGGGATTGGCCTGTGCGGCTCCGGCCTCGTGGACGCGGCCGCGGCCCTGCTGGACTGCGGCGCGATCGACGAAACGGGCAGGCTCCTGGACGCGGACGAAATTGACGTGCCCGCGTCGTATGGGGAGGGGCTTGCGGCGCTGCTGCGCACGCAGATCTCGGAGCGGCTTGTGAGGACGGACGACGGCAAAGACGCATTTTTGCTGCTCGACAGGAGCCGCTGCGCCGCCGGCTCGGACATAGCGCTGACGCAGAGGGACATTCGCGAGCTGCAAAACGCGAAAGCCGCCATTGCCGCAGGCATAAAGACGCTGATAGCCAGGGCGGGCATATCGGCCGGGGACATCGGCCGGGTGTTTCTGGCGGGCGGGTTCGGGAGCTACATAAACAAGGACAGCGCCGTGAGGATCGGCCTCATCCCGTCGGCGCTCTCCGGGAGGATCGAGGCGGTGGGCAACGCGGCGGGCGCCGGGGCCGTGGAGGCGCTGCTGTCAAGGCGCTCGCTGGGCGAGGCGCAAAAGCTGAAAGGGCGAATTGAATATCTCGAATTGTCGGCCACACCGGAGTTTACCGGCGAGTACATAGAGTGCATGAGCTTCGAGCCGATTTGATTTGATGCCCAAAAACACTGAAAGCCCTTGGCGCGCTGTCAATAGCGCGGCGCAAGGGCTTTCGGCGTTGCCAAAAAGCACAGACTGCAAACGCAAGCTCAAAATCACATATGGCACGTCCCAGCCGCCCGGACATCCGAGCACCACGCCGCTCGCGCAGGTTACGCCCGGCGGGCGGGCAAACATGCCATCCCACAATACAGCCACCGACTACAGCTTAACCCCCAAAGCGCAGACTCACGAACCGCCTGTAATAATAGCGGTGGATTGCTGCGGGCTGATATATTAACGGGGTTAATTACTTCGAGGCGTTGATCGTGTCTTTCAAGCTTTTGCCCGCCTTGAAAACCGGAGCCTTGGAGGCAGGGATCTGGATCTCCTGCTTCGTCTGCGGGTTTCTGCCTT
Source organism: Clostridiales bacterium (assembly GCA_031263625.1). GTDB lineage: Bacteria > Bacillota > Clostridia > WRLR01 > WRLR01 > JAISFK01. Next base: position 717 of record JAISFK010000393.1, on the reverse strand, counting down.
TTCTTTCGGCCCTGCTCCTGACTTCAAATGTTCCGAATCCAACCAGAACAACCTTTTCGCCGTCCTTGAGGGCTTCCTCGATGGAAGCGACAGTCGCGTTCAGGGCAGCTTCGCAATTTTTCTTGGTGAGGCCCGACTTTTCGGCAATGGCGTAAATAAGGTCCGTCTTATTCATTATCAAGAATCCTCCTAATTTGAATTTCGCAACCATTTTATACTTAATAGCCTTTGCCGTCAAGCGTTTCAGCAAAAAAACTTTGCCAGAGGCGGGGCTTGAGCGCCTTGAGCGCGGGGGTTCCCTCAGTATAAGTTCCACAATGGAGCATACTTTGGGAATTTACAGGAATTTACAGTGCCTGACGCACTGTGCGCGTGACGCCCAAGCGATTGTTCTGGCGCGAGTTTTGTGGTACAATTCATGCTAGACGATGGTTTTCCCAATGGGGCGGGACGACTTTAAGCTGGGTTTGGACGGCTTTCAGCCGAATCCGGAAAGAGCGGCAAATGGGGGGCGATGGCATGGGCGACAGCGGTTGCATAAAAGACAAGAAGGGCTACATCTGCGACATGGACGGAGTCATATACCATGGCGACAGGTTGCTTGACGGCGTCCAGGATTTCGTGAGCTGGCTGATCGGCAACGGCAAGAGCTACCTGTTCCTCACGAACTCGAGCGAGCGCTCGCCGCTGGAGCTCAAGCAGAAGCTCGACCGCATG
>JAISFK010000374.1 GCA_031263625.1 Clostridiales bacterium | reverse complement strand
TTTTTTCGGCGGGTACTGGGTCGCCGTGCACCGGATCGTCAATATTGAATCGGCTTCGGGGACCGCCTTGCAGATGTAGCAACCCTCGCCGGGGAACAGGGCCCAGCTCCCTGCCAGCTCGAAAGGGCCGTCCGGGGAGTCGGCGGTAAACACAATGGCGGCGGCGTCGAGCCTGGCGAGGTTGCAGGAGTTGCAGGCGGTGTCGAGCCCGCTGGGGCTATAGGCGGCGGCGAGTCCACTGGAATTGCTGGTAGCGATGGCGAGCCTGCTAGGGTCGCGGGCGGCGGCATCAAGCCCGCCGACGCTGTAGGCGGCGTCGAGTCTGGCGGGGTTGCAGGAGTTGCGGGCGGCGTCGGCCCCGCCGGGATTGCTGGCGGCGGCGAGCCCGCTGGGGCCGCGGGCGGAGATGAACGCCGGGTCGAGCAGCGCGTCGCCGCAGCTTGCTATGAGATACCACCTGCCGTTCTTCGCGAACAGTTGCGGGGTTTCCAGGCGCGACGCGATGCCGGGGGCGGCTATCGGGCGCAGCGCCTCAAAGCTGGCAAAATCGGCCGTGGCGGTATGCGCGACAGCCCCTCGGGTTCTCATGCCGCCGTTTCGCAGCCGGGCGTTCAATAAAATGTGCGCGCGGCTGTCGCCGGGGAGCGCGTAAAGCCATGGGTCCCCGAAACAAAAGCACCCAGGCGGATTTTCGAGGGCGGCGCTCAGCGGCTCAAACGGCCATTCGCCGGGGAACAGGGCCGGCGCTCCGACAAAGCTCCAGCGGTGCATGTCGTCGCTCCGCGCGAAGGCGATGCCATAATCCGTATAGGGCGGCGCTTTGCCAATTCCGGGAACGAGCGCGCCGCCGGCGCCCGAGCAGGCCGTGACGGCCATTATCCCGCCGTCGCCAAGCCACAGCGCGCTGCCGGTGGCCAGCCCGTGGATGCCAAGCTCCGGGCAGGCGCGGAGCGCTATGCCGCACTCGCGCCAGCGTTCAAGGTCGGCCGAAACCGCGTGGCCTATGCTCCACCGCCTGTCGTTCTTTGCCGGCGCGTCCCGCTCGTCCTGCAAATAGTAGAGATGGTAGATCCCGCCGTGCGGAACCACCCAAAAGTCCCACAGCGCCCCGCTGCCCGCGCAATAGTTTTTCTCGATCATGGGGCAGCCTCCGATCAATTTTTGAGGGTGGCATTATCTCAAAATATCGCGGCGCTTCCAAGTTTAATTCGCGCTGTTTTTGTGCGAAAAGCGCCCACGCTGCGCAAATTGCATCAATATGCAATTTTTAAAGTATACATATTTCCCCCCACGCGAATAAACTGAATATATATCTGGCGAGCGCTGAGATTTGCTTTGCCACCCAAGCCGAGCGCAGATAGGCGATGCTTCCGCAAGCCAGAATACTGCAAATGCTATCGCTCGCCAGTATAAATAATAAAGGCTGAGCCCGTGCAAAATAGACTTTGACAGTTCAATAAGGGGGGAGGAAAAATGCTTATAACCAATACGGAAAGGCTAAAGCAATTCTATTCGACAAAACGGATTTGGCAGGGTCTCCCCGCGATTGAACGAACCAAAAACGGACGGCTGTTTGCGGCGTTCTATTCGGGAGGAATAAAAGAGGAGTTCGGGAATTACGCCGTTCTTTTAAAAAGCGATGACGACGGCGAGAGCTGGAGCGAGCCGATAGCGGTCGCCTACGAAGGAGAAGAAGCGCGCGCTTACGACCAATGCCTATGGATTGACCAGCTTGGGCGGCTATGGTTTATATGGAATACTATGCCGATAAACGCTGTTTGGGCGTCAATATGCAATGACCTTGACGCAGATAGTCTTGTTTGGTCTGAGCCGTTTGTGATAGGCAATGATGTTATGATAAACAAGCCTACCGCGTTGTCAAACGGGGAGTGGCTATTTCCTGTAAGCGCTTGGGCGCTGAATCTTTTAAAACATGTTCCGAACCTTGCAACGCCCCATGCTGAACGCAAGCCTTACGTTTATAAAACTGCTGATACTGGAAAGACCTTTACTTGCCTCGGCGGAGCGAAAGTAGCCTATCGTTCCTATGACGAACATCAAATATTGGAACTGAAGGACGGAAGGCTATTGATGGCGATACGAACCTCGGTAGGAATTGACAAAAGTTATTCGGAGGATGGCGGTCTAACTTGGAGCGACTCATACCACTGGCTTGGAAACCCAAATTCGCGTATATTTCTGCAACGTCTCTCGTCCGGGAATATACTTTTAGTTAATCACTATAAATTCGCGGGGCGAAACAACTTGACTGCAATGATTTCGGACGACGAGGGCGAAACCTTTAAAGGGAATTTAATTCTTGATGGGCGAGACAATGTGTCATACCCCGATGGTAAAGAGGGAGAAAACGGATTTGTCTACATAGTTTATGACCACGAGCGCGGTTGTTTTTGTGAAAGCTATGAAAAAGCCCGGGAGCAAGCCCGGGAGATTCTAATGGCGAAAATTACCGAAGAGGATATACTGGCGGGAAAGTCAGTCAGCAAGGAAAGCAAACTGCGAGTAACGATAAGTCGCCTCGGCGATTATGACGGGGACGAGTTATGGCGGTATAGGGTTAAGTATAAGGGGTGTATGGGAATTTAATATGAGCGCGCCTGTGCGACTGTTGGCGTATAGCCGATGGGAAGCTGGCAAGTATAAATAAAGAAAGGATGCGGCATGAAATCTGACAGCGAGAAAAGCCTCGGCCCCAGCTACAGCCCTGACCTCATCCCCAGCCCTGCCACTGCCCCCGATCCCAGCCGCAGCCCCAGCCCTGCCCACGTCCCCAGCCCCGGCGCCTTTCCGGCCGCGAGACGCGCCGCGAAGCTGCGGCGGCTCCTGCGCAGGGTCAGAAAGGCGGCGCCGCTGACGGTGCTGGCCGCGCCCGGCATTGTCCTCATCTTCGTGCTGAATTACCTGCCCATGTACGGCTTGATCCTGCCGTTCAAGAACTACAAGTTCAACAGGGGCTTTTGGGGCAGCGAGTGGGCCGGACTGAGCAACTTCAAATTTTTGTTCAACGGCGACATTCTCGCGCGGATACTGCGCAACACCATCGCCTACAACCTCGCGTTTATCCTCGTGGGCACGCTCGCGTCCGTCGCCGTCGCGCTGCTGCTGTTCGAGCTTTCGCGGAGGGCCACTACGGCATACCAGACAGCCCTTTTTATCCCGTACTTCGTGTCGTGGGTGGTGGCGAGCTACGCGGTGATGGCCATTTTGGATTTTGAGCGCGGCTCGCTCAACAAATTTATCGAGCTGCTGGGCCTCAAATCGGTGATGTGGTACAACGAGGCAAATTACTGGCCGGCCATCATCCTGGTCGTGGCGGTGTGGAAAGGGCTGGGCTACAGCTCGGTCATATACTACGCGGCGCTGATGGGCATAAACTCCGAATTCTACGAGGCGGCCACGATCGACGGGGCCGGGCGCCTGCAGAAGGCGTGGCATATCTCCGTGCCGTCGATCAAGAACATCATAGTCATGATCGGCATCATGAATGTCGGGAAGATCTTTTACAGCGATTTCGGGCTGTTCTACAACGTGCCGCTCAACTCCCCGCTGCTGTACAGGACGACCGACGTCATCGACACCTTTGTGTACCGCTCGCTCACGGCCATGGGCGACATTGGCATGGCCTCGGCGGCCGGATTTTTCCAGTCGTTTTGCGGTTTTATGCTCGTGCTGGCCACCAACGCGGCCGTGCGGAAGATTTCGGAAGAGAGCTCGCTGTTTTAGGCATGAATGCAATGCAGCGCAATGCGGCGTAATACGAATGCAGCGAAATACAAATACAGCGTAATGCGAATACAGCGCGAGCGCGGTGCGCGCGGAAAGGAGGTGAGCCCATGCTTTTCAAAGGCGGTCGCAATCCCGGCAGGACGGCCGGTTCCCATGGTTTCCAGCGCTCTCAGGGCTTCCAGGCCGCCGTCAACCTGTTCATGATCGCCCTGTGCTGCGCGACGCTGTACCCTTTCGCCATCGTGCTCGGCTCATCGTTCCAAAGCCCGGCCGACATAGCGAAGAACGGGTATTCGGCCATTCCGCGCCCGGTTGACCTGACCGCGTACAGAATGGTTTTCGCCAATCCCAGGCAGCTCGCCAATTCTTACTGGACGACCATCTACACAACGGCGATCACGGCGGCTGTCGGCCTGTGGGTCACGCTGTCCTACGCCTACGTGCTGTCGCGGAAGGATTACGCGCTCAGGCGCGCGCTGTCGTTCTACGTGTTCTTCACGATGCTGTTCAACGGCGGGCTGGTTCCCACGTACATACTGTTCGTCAACTGGCTCCATGTGAAAAACAGCCCTGTCGCCCTGATACTTCCGCTCCTTGTGAATGCATGGTATATTCTGATGATGAAAGGCTTCCTGCAGGAGATTCCCGCGGCGCTGCCGGAGTCGGCCAAGATAGACGGGGCGGGCGAGTTTCGCATCTTCGTCCAGATCGTGCTGCCCATTTCTAAGCCCGCGCTGGCGGTGATAGGGCTTTTCATGATGCTCGGGAGCTGGAACGACTGGTATCATACCTTGCTCTACATAGACGTGGACAGGTACATGAAGCTCCAGTACCTGTTGCTGCGGCTTGTAAAGAACATGGAGTTTCTCAACTCGGCGGAGGCCGTGCAATACGGCGTGGTAAAGGCAGGCATGGCGATCCCTTTGGAAAGCGCCCGCATGGCCATGTGCGTCGTGGCCGCCGGGCCGATGCTCTTGGTGTTTCCGTTTTTCCAGAAGTATTTTGTGCGGGGAATAGCTATCGGATCCGTAAAGGGCTAAGTGTTCCAAACAATAATTTAGGAGGAGTGATTGCAATGACGAAAAACAAACGGGCAATAGGCTTTGCGCTGGCATGTTTTATGTGCCTTTCCGCTGCGGCCTGCGGCGTCCCGGCGGCAACGCCGACGCAGGCGGCGCAGACGACAGGCGCGGCATACGGGCAGGCGGAGGCGCAGCCCGGCGGCCAGGCCGGCAGTTCCCAGGCCGCCGATTCGCAGGTCGGCAGTTCCCAGGCCGAACAACAGGCCGAAGGTAGCCAGGACGGCAACGGGCAGGCCGAAGAACAGGCTGGCGGGCAGGCCGACGAACGGGTTGGCGACGAGCCCGAAGAACAGGCCGAACAGCAGGAGCTCGAGTTCTGCACCGTGTCCTATTACCTTCGCCGGCCGATTGACAATATGTCAAGCCAGCAGCTGGTCGAGGACGAGGCCAACAAGATTTTCAGGGAAAAGCTCAACGCGGAGCTCAAGCTGTTCCCCATCGACAACGCGGGGTACAACGACAAGATGCACCTGATGGCCGCTGCTGGCGAAGTATACGACATGACGTTCACCACGGTGTACACAAACCCCATTGGCACGAACGTTGCGAACGGCGCCTTCCTGCCGCTCAACGATCTGCTCGAAAGCTACGGCCAGACCATTCTTCAAAAGAACGACCCCAGGGTGTGGGCCGCTGTCACCTACGGCGGGAATATCATGAGCGTGCCGGGTCAGTCACCGTACTCGCAGCCTTCCGCGATCTGCTTCAAGGGCGACCTCGTGGACAAGTACGGCCTCGACTACCGCTCCATATCGAGCCTCGCGGGGCTTGAGCCGTATCTGAAGACGCTGAAGGAGAGCGAGCCGGACATCACGCCCCTGTTCAGCCAGTTCGGCAAGTCCGTGGCCACGCTGGAGCCGGACGCCATAGACATAACTGTCGGTATCTACTACGACGAGGGGGCCGACGAGGTGCGCTACGCGATCGACAGCGAGTTCAACCTGAACATCTACAAAACGCTGGCGGACTATTACCAGAAGGGCTACATCGCGTCCGACGCGCTCGTGCGCACCGAATTCATGCAGGAGATCAAGAGCGGGAAGTACGGCGTGTTCTGCGACACAGGCGGCTACACGGAGGACGGCTCGAAGTCCAGCGGCATGTTCGGCTTCAAATGCTACGAGTCGCTGTACATGTACCCCATTATCGGCACCAGCAGCATGCTGGGCTGCACGATAGCGATAAGCTCCACGTCCGCGCACCCGGAGCGCGCCATGATGATGCTGGATCTCATCTGGTCCGACCGCTACCTGTCCAACACGCTGGCGTATGGCGTCGAGGGCGTGAACTATACGGTGGTTTCGGGCGACATCCACGATCCCTCGGTGGACACGGTCGTGGAGGCCAAGAGCGGGGACGAGCAGACGTGGGCCATTTGGCACAACTGGCTCGGGCCGCTGTGGGATCAGTGGAGCTCAAACTGGAACACGACCGAGGCGCTGGAGCTGATGCA
>JAISFK010000295.1 GCA_031263625.1 Clostridiales bacterium | reverse complement strand
GGGTCATACGGCTTTACGATGTAGTCCTTCGCGCCGCGCCGCGCCGCCTCGACGACAAACGCCTCCGTCGCGCGCGACGTCACGAATATGACCGGGATGCCCGCCAAAGCCGGGTTCTTTTCAAGCAGGCCCATTGTGTCAAACCCTGTTATGCCCGGCATCTCGATGTCCAGCAATATGAGATCCGCCTTCGCGCGCTCCAGCGCCGACAGCGCCAGGCTCGCCGATTTGGCGAGGCGCACGGAAAACTCCTTGCCCAGCGCGCTGTGGATCATTTCGAGGCTCTGGGACGAATCGTCCACCGCCAGAATCGTCTTTTTGTTCGCCATGCTCAGGCCACCCCACCCTTCCCCGGCTTTTCGCGAAACGCGATCTGCCGGGCAAATGAACGCGCTGGCGCATATCGCCATATCGCTATATAGCCATATAGCCGTCAGTTTCATTTATACCACTCGCTTTAGGGCCAACACATATATTTTTGGGTTCTTTTGATTATTGTGCCGCGCGGCGTGATATAATACATTCTATCGGGAGATGAAAAAGGAGCGCTGATTTTGGCATTGCGTCAGGATATCGGGATAGACCTTGGAACCGCGTCCGTCCTCGTATACATAAAGGGCAAGGGCATCGTCCTGCAAGAGCCCTCCGTCGTCGCCATAGACAAGGGCACGGGCAGGATGCTGGCCGTCGGGGAGGCCGCGCGGAGCATGATCGGGCGGACGCCTGGCAACATCGTGGCGATACGCCCGCTGCGCGACGGCGTCATATCGGACTACGACATCACGGAGCGGATGCTGAAGCACTTCATCAGCCGCGTCCTGGGCGGGAGCGCGTTCAGGCTTTTCAAGCCCCGGATCATAGTCTGCGTGCCCAGCGGCGTGACCACCGTCGAGCGGCGGGCCGTCATTGACGCGGCCATGCAGGCCGGCGCCAGGAAAACCTACCTGATCGAGGAGCCGATAGCGGCGGCGATCGGCGCGGGCATCGACATATCGAAGCCCGCGGGCAACATGGTCGTGGACGTCGGCGGCGGCACGACGGACGTCGCCGTGATATCGCTCGGCGGGATCGTCGTCAGCGCGTCCATCAAGGTCGCCGGCGACAAATTCGACGAGGCCATAACGAAATACATGCGCAGGAAGCACAACGTCATGATCGGCGAGCGCTCGGCCGAGGATCTGAAAATTACAATCGGCACGGTGTTCGAGCGCGTCCAGGAGGTCACGATGGACATCCGCGGGCGCGACCTCGTGACGGGGCTGCCGAAGACGATCGGCGTGGCCTCGTATGAGATAATGGAAGCGCTCGAGGAGCCGGTGGAGAGCATCATAGAGGCCGTCCACGGCGTGCTTGAGCGCACGCCGCCGGAGCTGGCCTCGGACATATCCGAAAGGGGCATCGTCCTGACGGGCGGGGGCAGCCTGATATACGGCCTGGACAAGCTGCTGCAGGCGCGCACGGGCATACACGTCGCGATCGCCGACGACGCCATATCGTGCGTGGCGCTTGGGACGGGCGAGGCGCTGAACAACATAGAGGCCATGGATCAGGGCGTGGCCGGCGCCGAGAGCGCGGCCCTGTAGGGCGCGCCGAGCTGGCAGGGCCGGGGCAGGCGGGAGCAGGCGCGAGAGCGGGAGCGAGAGCAGGTGCGGGCGCGAGAGCAGGTGCGGGCGCGGGTGTCCAAGCGCTTGCCTGGCCTGGACGGCTGGCTCAGGCGCAAGAATCCCGGCGCAATGGCCGGCGTGTGAGAGCTGTTTTGGGGGGCTTTGCCGCATGTCAACAGCTTTAGGGGGCTTTGCCGCATGTCAACGGCGAAAAGGCTTGAGGAACTGATATCCGAGGCATACGCGGCCATCGGCAGGGCGACGCCCATAAGGGCCGACTGCGGCCTGCTGTGCGGCGCGGCGTGCTGCCGCGACGACGGCGGCGACGGTGGCGACTGGAGGGGCTACGAGAGCGATGACAGTGGCAACGAGGGCGGAGGCGGCGACGCCTACAGCAACATGGCAGCGGGCGCGGGCGCGGATGATGGCGCAGGCGATGAGGTAGACGGTGGCGGCGCGGGCGACTGGAGTGGTCGCGCGGGCGGCGCGGGCAACGAGGGCGGGGGTAGCGCGCGCAGCAACATGGGCGCGGGCGCGGATGATGGCGCAGGCAGCGGCGAGCTGGGCATGCTGATATATCCGGGCGAGGCCAGGCGGCTGCTCTCCGTGCCGGGGTTTCGGCTGTCCAGAATAAAATACATGGGCAAAAGGGTCTGGTTCATGGCGTGCGGCGGCTCGTGCAGCCGCTGGGCGAGGCCACTGTCCTGCCGCGTGTTCCCGCTGGCGCCGCATGTCGGCAAAAACGGCTCCATCGCGGCGCTTCCGGATCCGCGAGCCCGCCGCATGTGCCCGCTCGCCGACGGGACGCAGCTCGACGGCCGTTTCAGGGCGGCGGTCGGGAAGGCGTTCGGCGCGCTCGCCCGCGAGCCGAAAATGCTGGACTTTATGCGGCTCATATCGTGGGAGCTGGACGATCTGCGCCGGCTCACGACGTGACAGCGAGCCTGAGCCCGAATCCGGGCCCGCGCCGGGACAATATAAACGGGCAGGCAAGCGGCCCGATATAAACGGCCAGACAGTGGCCAAACGAATGGAGGATTAAGCTATGCCGTCAGTTTTGGATGTGGCCAGGGCAAGGAGAAGCATCAGGAAGTATCTGCCAAAGCCGGTTGAGGACGAGAAGCTGCAGCAGGTTTTGGAGGCGGGCCGGATAGCGCCGACCGCCAGCAACGCCCAAAAATGGCGGTTCGTGGCCGTCAGGGATCCCGAAACCATCAAAAAGCTCGTCAACGCGTGCGGCGGGCAGGCGTTCGTCGGCGAGGCCCCGGTGTTTCTGGCCGCGTGCGCGGACGGGCCGGACAGGGTCATGAACTGCGGGCAGAAGGCGCGGGTGATCGACTGCTCGATCGCCATGTCGTTCATGATCCTCACGGCCGCCGAGCTGGGGCTGGGCACCTGCTGGCTGGGCAATTTCAGCAACGACAAGGTCAAGAGGCTGCTCGGAATCCCGGACGACAGCGACGTGATCGCCGTGACGCCTCTCGGATACCCCGGCGAGTCGCCCGATCCGCGCCCGAGGCGGCCCATGGGCGAAGTCGTGTCATACGAGGCGTGGTGAAGCAAGGCGCGGCGGGACAGGATGGCATGGGATGGCGCGCTGGCATGCATATAGGGCGCAGGCCATGCATATAGGATACGATGAGACGCGATGAGACGAGATGAGGTGAGGTGACGCGGCATATGCACAAGCTTGTTTCGTGGAATGTGAACGGGCTGAGGGCGTGCCTCCAGAAGGGCTTCATGGACGCCTTCCGGGGCTTTGGCGCCGACACGGTGTGCCTTCAGGAGACGAAAATGGAGCGCGGGCAGGCGCAGCTGGATCTCTCGGGATACGAGGAATACTGGAACAGCGCCGACAAGAAGGGCTATTCGGGCACGGCGGTGTTCACGCGCGCGAAGCCGCTGTCCGCGAGCTACGGCATGGGTGTGCCCAAGCATGACGCGGAGGGCCGGATCATCTCCCTGGAGTTTGCGGATTTCGTGCTCGTCAACGTATACACGCCCAACTCGCAGAGGGGGCTCGCTCGCCTCCCGTACCGCATGGAGTGGGAGGACGACTTTCGGGGCTGGCTGGCGGAGACGGAGAGGGCGAAGGCGAAGCCGCTGATCATATGCGGCGATCTGAATGTCGCCCACGAGGCGATCGACATAAAGAACGCGTCGGCCAACCGCCGCAACGCGGGCTTCACGGACGAGGAGCGCGGCAAGATGACGGCGCTTCTGGGGGCGGGCTACTGCGACACGTACAGGCGCCTCCATCCGGGGCAGGCCGGCGCGTACACCTGGTGGTCGTACATGGCGAACGCGCGCGAGCGCAACATAGGGTGGCGCATAGACTACTTCATCGTGTCGGAGCGGCTGGCGGGCAGCGTGGCGGACGCCGCGATATACAGCGACGTGTGGGGCAGCGACCACTGCCCCGTGGGGCTTGCGGTGGAGCTCGGCGCGTGACGGGCGGCGGCAGAAACACCTATCTTTTTCATAAGCTTCCGTAGTATTCCCCTATGACGCATTTGGAGACTATGGCGTTGCTGTTCGCTGTTGGCGGCAACCCGCCTCTAGCCTGCTTCCAAGGCAACTCGCCATGTGTCTGCTCTCTCAGGGAATATGCGTCATAGTCTCCGTATTCCCTTATGACAACATCCAGCGTTTCGCGCTGGTCATCGTCGAACACAGAGGAATCGCCGCCGGGTATTTGATCCGCTTCTATGGTGAACATTCCTTGATGCAGCCTGTACAGGGCCGGACACACCGGGCCGTTGCGCCACGCTTCAAAATCATCCGGGAACAATTCTTTCCCGTCCCACGCGAGCGACCAAGCCTGAGCATAATAGCATAGCTTCTGCAACTTCCAAGTAGTCATTTCGCCTTTGCGCTCCAAAATATACTTAGCCACGTCAAATATTGTCGCCATAGCATTACCTCTCCCGCTATACCTATTATACGCCGTTCCGCGCCGGACATCAACCTGGTGAATTTCAGGATAGGACGAACCTTGACCTCTGATAATCAATAGCTATCGGAAGTTGTATCGCAAAAAAATATGCAGACTACAGCGCCGCCGCTATTCGTCCAGCATCAGCGGCTTTTTCCTAGCTTTGCGTTTCAATTCGGCAATTTGCTCCCGTTCGACTTGGGAAATGCTCTTTTCCGGCGTCGGCAAATCCTCCGGCATTGTGCCGCCCAAGTCCTTGATTGTCTGTCGGACTTTGCGCCCAACGGTGTAATGTGTTGCGTTTGCACCTTTCGCGCCTTGCACGTTTTCGCGCTTCAGCTTGCTCTCGGTCTGAGTAATGCGGAACAGGTTTGCCGCGAGTTCTTCGCTGCCCATAAAATCAAGAATCTTGTCGCTATCGCGCAATCCCTTGCGCTTATGTATGTCTTCGACGTCAAGACCGCCATACAGCCCTTTGTACCCGGCGTTCTGGAAAACGGCATATTCTTCGTTTGTTATCAGTCCGGCGCTGCGGGCGGCTTCGACGAGCATTTGGTTCCATTGCTTGATATTGCCGCGCACGACAAGACGCTTGTTATCCTCGTCAAGCTGATTAAAGTAATCCGCCACCTCTTGGCGGCGCGTCTGTATGGCAAAATATGTCTGCCCATGGGCAATGACTTCCTTGCGCGGATCGCCGTTCTGGACGATGAGATAGCAGGCGTAGCGCGAAAGCTCATAATCGATGACCTGCTTGCTGGCAGTTTTGGGCATTTGGATCGTTTTGTTGACCTCAACAAAATGATCGTCGATGTCAAACCCGCTGTTCTTGCAGGCGAGTTTTGCTTTGTCCAAGACCTTGGAAAAATTGCGCCATTCGGCATAGTCCAACTCGGCGGAGAGTTCGCGGGCAAGCCAGTATTCGCCGCCGTCTCGAATGTGCTTGATGTCCTCAAATCGTTTGTATTCTTTTGCGTTCAACTCGCTCATGCGACGCCTCCGTCAAGCATTCTTGTGGCTTGCGTCCGGGTTTGAATTTGCCCGTGCGCGTCGGTTTAGGCGCATTTTCGGGGATTGCCCAAGCATTTCCGAATTTTGACGCGCCCTTAATTTTACCATTCTGACACAGCAACTGGACTTGACGCACAGATACGTTCCACTTTTCCGCCAGTTCTTCGGCCTTGACATACCCATTCGTATTCTCGCAGTGGCAATGCGCCAAGCTACGGCACTAGGCTTACGGCGCCAGCGCCCGGCGAGCGGCCCTGGCCCTGCCGGCGGCGGCGGCTTTGGCGTTGGCGGCGGCCTTGCCCGCCGCCCTGCGGGCGCGGAGGCGCGGGCCGGCCAGAACGGC
>JAISFK010000259.1 GCA_031263625.1 Clostridiales bacterium | reverse complement strand
CATAAAATGGAGCTTGAGCACATAATAGTCCAGGCGGGCGGGAAGGGCAGCCGGCTCGGCCCGCTTACAAAAAACAAGCCGAAATGCATCGTGCCGATAAACAACACCCCTATGATCTTCAGCCTGTTCAGCCAGTTCCCGCGCAAAAAATTCATCGTCATCGGCGACTACCTGTTTGACGTGCTGGAGCAGTACCTGCGCGCCTTCGCGCCCGCAAAGCACCTGCTGGTGCGCGCCAGCGGGAGCGGGACGTGCGGCGGCATAGGCCAGGCCGCCCGCATGGTTCCCGACGGGGCGCCGCTCATGCTCGTCTGGTCGGACCTGATTCTCCCGGACGGCATGGCCGCGCGGCTGGCCGAGCTCGGCTCGCCCGAGCCCTGCGGCGCGGGCGGCGCGGACGGCGCGGACGGCGCGGACGGCGGCGCTGTCCGCGGGAATGAGCCGGACTGCGGCAACGGCGGGCAGGACGGCGGCATTGGACGCGAAGCCTCCGCCGCTGTGAACTACATCGGCATATCAAAGGATTTCCCGTGCCGCTGGTCATACGAGGGCGGCGCCTTCAGCGAAACGGCGTCGTCGGAGCACGGCGTCGCCGGCCTTTTCATATTCCGCGACAAGTCGTGGCTCGACGGCGCGCCGGAGAGCGGGGAGTTTGTCCGATGGCTGGGGCAGCGCGGCATGAAATTCGCCGAGATCGGGCTTTGGGGCGCCAAGGAGGTCGGGACGCCGGAGGCATACGCGGCCGAGGAAAACAGGGAATACCGCTGCCGCCCGTTCAACGCGCTCTCCATCGAGAAGGACCGGGTGGTCAAGACGTTCCGGGGCGAGCAGGGCGAGGCCCTCGCGAAGCGCGAGAAGGCGTGGTATCGCGAGGCCGCCGCGCGCGGGTTCGGGCGCGTCCCGAGGATCCTGTCATACGACCCGCTGACGATGGAGCGGATCGGCGGGCAGAATATATTCCGGAAGAGCTGCGCGGACGCGGAAAAACGGCTGCTCATCGACCGCATAGTGGAATCCCTCTCGGAGCTGCACGGCCTGGGCCGCGCCCCTGCCGACCAGTTCAGCGTCCACGAGGCGTACTGCGCGAAAACCATGAAGCGGATTGACGCCGTGCGCGGCATGATCCCGTTCGCCGAGGAGCGCAGCATCGTCATAAACGGGAAGGAGTGCCGGAACGTCTTCCACTACCGGCGCGAGTTTTGGGACAGGCTGCGCGAGAAGCTCTTTTGCGGCGAGTTCGCCCTCATCCACGGGGACTGCACGTTTTCCAACATCATGGCGGACGACGCCCTGAACGTCGTGTTTCTCGACCCGCGCGGCTACTTCGGGTTCACCGAGCTGTACGGCGACCCGTGCTACGACTGGGCGAAGCTGTACTACTCCATATACGGGGACTACGACCAGTTCAACAACAAGAACTTCCGGCTCGACATGGGCGGCGGCCGCGTGGAGCTTGAGATCGGGACGAACGGCTTCCGCGGCATGGAGGAGTACTACCTCGGCAAGCTGGCCGGGCTGGCCGAATTTGGCCGGCGCGGGGCCGGCGGCTCGGAGGGCGCGGCGGATGCGGAGGGCGCGGCGGGCGGCTCGGCCGGCATAACGGGAACAGCCGGCGAGCCGGGCGGGCGCGGGGCCGGCGGCTCGGAGGGCGCAGCCGGCTCGGCAGGCGCACAGGACGCGCATTGCGGGCGCGGCGGGCACGGCGAGTCGGGCGGCATAATGGGAACCGCCAGCGAGCCGGGCGGGCGCTCGGCCGTCGCGGACAAGATCAGGCTGATCCACGCGATCATATGGCTGTCGCTGACGACATACGCATGGGAGGACTACGACTCCATATGCGGCGCGTTCTACAACGGCCTGTATTATTTGGAGGACTGCCTATGACAGGCTATTTTGACAATGCGCTGAGGATCATATCGGATTCCGTGCGCTCGCTGGACGAGGCGGCCTTCGGGCGGCTGATCGGCGACTGCGCGGAGGCGGCGGGGCGCGGCGGCAGGATAATCGCCAGCGGGCTTGGCAAAAACGTCCCCGTCTGCGAAAAGTTCATCGGCACGCTGAACTCGCTCGGCGTCAGCGCGGCCTTCCTGCACACAAATTCCGCCATGCACGGGGATCTTGGCCTCGTGCGCGAGGGCGACGTCGTGCTGCTGCTCTCCAAGAGCGGCGGCACGGCCGAAACGCTGCAGCTGCTGGAACACCTCGAGCGCAAGAGGGCGAACGTGTGGGGCTTCTCGTTCAGCCGCGACGGCGCCCTCTGCAAGCGCTGCCGCAACAGCATCCTGCTGGAGCTTGAGCACGAGGGCGACCAGTGGGACATCATGCCGAACAATTCCACCGCCGTCTACCTGATCGTGCTGCAGGGGCTGGCGATGCAGCTGGCCGAAAAGCTGGGCCTGACGCTCGGCGTGTTCAGGGGGAACCACCCCGGCGGCAAGATCGGCGAGCGGCTCGGCGGGCAGGCCGAGGGAGGCGCAGGGGCGCGGGATGGCGGCGGCGGCTGAAAACGGGGCGGCGGGAGCATGGGGCGACCGAATGGGCGGCAGCCGGACAGGGAGCGGCAGCCGGGCAGGGGGCGGCCGAGCATACGGCAACCGAACAGGGAGGCGGCCGACGCGATGGACATTGTGGTATCCTCGCTGAAAAAGACATGGATCCTGGACCTGGACGGCACGCTGCTGAAGCACAACGGCTATCTGCGCGGCGGCGACGCCCTGCTGGACGGGGCGAAGGAGTTCATGGATCGCATAAGCGGCGACGCGATCGTGCTGCTGACGGCCCGGAGCGAGGCGCTCCGCGAGCGGACGGTCGATTTTTTGCTGGAGAGCGGCATACGCTTCGACCACATCATATTCGGCATGCCGGTCGGCGAGCGCATACTGATCAACGACGCGAAGCCGTCCGGCATGACGACGGCGCTGGCGTTCTGCAAGGAGCGGGACGCCCCCGTGCCGTACAGCGTGGTCGAGGATCCGCGCATCTGAGCGGCGAGCGGCCGGCGGCGGACGGCTGGCAGGGGGGCAAAGGGGCGCTGACTGGCGGGGGCCGCGCTGACTGGCCGAGGGCCGGCGCAAAGACGCGAAAACGCAAAAACGCGAAAAGGGATGGGCATGGGCATAGGCATGGGTATGGACATGGGGACATATGGGCATGTTTGACAGGGCGGCGCTGGACGAAAAGCTGAAAGCTGCGGAGGGCGGCCGCCAGCTGTGGCTGGCGCTGATCCGCGAGCATGGCGTGGCGCGGGGCGACGCCGTGGTGCTCGCGCCGACGCAGGACGGCGAGTGCAACTACTACGGGCTGCTGTACCTCGACCCGTTCCTGGACAGGATCGGCGCGCGCGGCGCCCTGCTGCTGGCCGCGGACAGGCGCGTCGCCGAGAGCGCGGGCCTGTTCTCGCGGAGGGCCAGAGCCGCCCTCCTGCCCGCCTGCCAGGCCGAAAAGCTGCTGGCGCTCTATTCGCTGTACCGGTTCTCCGACCAGCTCACGGTTCTGTCCATGTCGGCGCCGTACAGGGAGGACATCGCCTGCCTCATGCGCGCGAAGTCGCTCACCGCCGAGGACATCGTGGCCACGGGGATCTACGGCCTGGGGGCGTACCGCAGGCGCGGGCCCGGCGGCCTCGGCGCTCCCGGCGGCAACGACGGCAACGGCGACCGCCCCAATAGCAACGGCGGCGACCACGGCAGCAACGACAGCAGCGGCGGCAACGGCTCTGGCGGCTCCGGTAGCCTCGACGCTCCCGGCGGCAACGGCGGCGACCACGGCAGCAGCGGCGGCGTCCGGGCGGGCAGGGAGGTATTCGCTTGAACAGCGACCTTTTGGGCGAGCTGCGCCGCGCGCTGGAAAAAATGGACGAGGCCGGCGAGTTCGACGGCCGGTTCGTCGTCCTGTTCGGCGCGAACCACCCCGGCGACTTCGCCATAAGATTTCTTCGGGAGCGCGGCGCGAGCGTCCGCAGCGTCATCGACAGCAACGCGCTGAACGCGGGCAAGGCCCTGGAGGGAGTGGCGATCGGCCTGCCGGAGTCCGTCATGCTGCCGTTCAGGGACGACGCGCTCGTGCTGATATGCTCGCGGCACTACGCGGAGATGCGCGGCCAGCTGGAGCGCATGGGCTACGGCCCGCGCCACGTCAGGAAGCTGCTGGACATGGGCCCCCAGAAGGCGGACGGCGGCGGCGCGGGGGCCGAGGCTTTTGAAAAGGCCGCCGCCCGCGCTGCGGAGGGCTTTTCCGTCTACGCCGCCCTCAAGGCGAAATACGGCGAGGGCGCGCGCATCCTGATAACTCCGGTCAGGTCAATCGGCGACGCATACGCCGCGTGCGCGTA
>JAISFK010000175.1 GCA_031263625.1 Clostridiales bacterium | reverse complement strand
CCGAAAATATGCCTGCCGCCCATGATTGCCCTCCCCAAACGCCATCTTGCCAGAATCCTCTTGTCATCATCATCTTATACTGGCTTGCCCCGGCCTGCCCCAGCCTTGCCGGCGCGGCGATCGCGCCATGCTGGCTTGGAGGCGCTCAGCCGGTGGCCCGCTCTATACTGACGAGCATTTGAATTTACCATAAACGCGAGTCAGTAATACTCGTTTCCTCTGTCCGACCGCAAATTGCGGTCGGACTTCCCAATCGAACACGAGTATAATCCCCATCAAGCTCGCTCGCGTCGCGCCCGGCGCTGTCGTCGGCCAATTTGGAAAAGACAAGCGAATTGACCTCTGCCATAGTGCGCATGGCATCCTCGGCCTGCTCCCTCGTCACCTCCAGGAAGCTGTCCCCCGGATAGTTTGTGTCATAGTAATATTCGGCAAACAGCGCAAGCTCGCTCGCCATTTGCTTTTGCGCCGTTTCAAGCCCAAGCTCGCAGCATCTCTCGTACAAGCGCTTCGGCTTGTGCAGGGAGAAAAGGCGCATGTCGCCTGCTTCACCGTAAATCTCAAGATAGGCTTTCAGCGACTTCTCGGCAGACTGCTCGCAAAAGCGCCCGCACGCGGAATAGTCGGCGAAATCAAACATTATTTTTGCCCGCTTCGCGTCCCTCTGCGCAAGGTCCGCGTAGGATCCTACCGCTGCCACAGCAACACCCCCGTATTCTTTATCGAATAGTTTACGTCGAGGCATCGCGTCGCGCGCCGTATTTTCTCGGCCGTGGTATGGACAAAATCGCACTCAATGCCAAGCTTCAGCTCATCCTCGATCATCCGCAGCCTTGCCCTGTCAGGGCGGGCGCAACTTCCAGACACAATGGCTATGTCGATATCGCTGAATATCGTCGGCCGCCCCGACGCGCAGCTTCCAAACAGATAGACTGCGGAAATCGCCGCATCCTGTTTAAGCGCATCCATAAATGAATCGTAGGCGCTCTGGGCGAACGGCAATTTCAACGTCTGGCCCATCTCCGTCACCACCGGATACCTGTCCATATCCCCCTCTGTCCAACCGCAAATTGCGGTCGGAATTTCCAATCAAACACGAGTATAAATTTGAGAACAGTATAACACACTCCGCGCTAAAAACACACTCCGCGAAATCGCCCAGCCGCTGCGGCGCAGCAACGCCGCAACAACGCCGCAACAATGCGGCTACGCTGCGCCAGCGCTGGCGTTTTTGCCATTTTTGCAAAATATTTGACAACGCGGCAAATTAGTGATAGTTTGTTAGCAATGAGTCGCGACGCGCGGGCGAGCCGCCGGCCAAAACGATTGGCGGGACGCTTGCGCAATGGCGTGTGGGGCATCGAGGCACGGGGGCGCGGAGAGGTTTTTATGGCAGCCATGCAGTTGCTTGAGGAAAAACTGAATGCATATTACCGCCGCTATTGGTTTAGCTTTAGAAGCTTTCTGCACTTTAGAAGCTTTAAAGGCTATTTTTATTTTGCCACCACACAATTAAATAAGCTCATTGAACCTTGTTGCGCGGCGGCGCACAGTTAATCCGGCATGGCGGGCGAAAGGCAAAATTAAATTGGCGGATGCGCGTATAACGGGCGGCAGGGTTCAAAAAAATCCTGCCGCCCTTGTTTTTTTGGCGCGTGCGCCGGAAACGGCGAAACATGGACGGCAAAAGCACAGATATGGCGCCCTGCGGCGAGCAAAGCGCAAACGGCGGGGGCGGCGGCCAGAGCAAGGGGCAGAGTTGCGGCCAAGACACCATGCGACATGGCAACCCAGGCGATGAGCAAGGCAACGGCCAGTGTGGCGTTCAAGGCGCCCCGCAAGGCAGTGATTGGGATGGCGAGTTGCGCCACAATCGGGGATGCGGCCAAGAGGCTACGCGGCACGGCGGTCAGAGCAGTTCGCAGGAAGTTAGCCGAGGCAATGGGCAGGGCGGTTGCCTCGGCGGCGAGCGGGGCGGTTGTCGAGGCGGCGAATATGGCGATTGCCTTGACAGCGAACGAGAGTGCGCCCAAGGCAATGGGCAGGCTGGTTGCCTCGGCGGCGAGCGGGGCGGTTGCCTTGGCGGCGAGCGGGGCGGCTCGCGGGCTTACGAGATAGCGATCGTGGGGCTTGGCCTGATCGGCGGCTCGCTCGCATACGCTTCGCGCGGGTTCAGGCAGTGCCGGATCACCGGCTACGACATCGATCCCGTCGCCTGCCGGAAAGCGCTCGCCGCAGCCGCCGTGGACAGGATAGCGCCTTCCGCGGAGGCCGCCGTGTCCGGCGCCGACCTGTCCGTGTTCTGCACGAGCCCGGAGACGGCGATCGGCAACGCGCGCCGCTGCAGCGGCCATTTCAAGGCGGGCTCCGTATTCATCGAGATATGCGGCGTCAAGCAGGAGATAGCGCCATTGCTGCGCGAGGCCCTGCCGGCGCATGTGGACTACATCGGCGTGCACCCGATGGCGGGCAAGGAGGTCGGCGGGTTTGACAACGCGGCGCCCGGCCTGTTCAAAGGCGCGGGCTTCATCCTCATACCTCCAGGCGGCGCCTGCCGGCCCGAATCGCTTGAAACCGTCAGGGCGTACTGCCTACACGCCGGCGCAGGCCGCATCTGCTCGAACACGGCGCGGGACCACGACCGCATCATCGCGTACACAAGCGACCTCATGCACATCGCGGCGACAGCCCTCTGCGCCGAGTACCCCGCAGACATGACAATGGCGCACGCCGCCGGCGCCTTTCGCGACTGCACGCGCGTGGCGGACATAGACGCCGCGCTCTGGACGGAGCTGCTGCTCAAAAACGCCCGCAACATCGCCCCGTTCCTCGAAACCTACATCGCAAGCCTGAGCGCCTTCAAAACCGCGCTGCAGGGCGGCGACGCGGCGTTCGTCAACGAATTTCTGCGGAAGGCGGGCGCGAATAAAAAGGAGATGCAAAAGCTATGACGACACTGGCAAAGATTGCGGCATCGGCAACGTCGGCGGCACCCGCGACGACGGCGACGCTGGCGCCGGCGACGACACTGGCAACGCCTGCGCCAATTACATCTATTGCGACGCTGGACATCCGGCTTCCCCACACCAGCTACAGCATACTCATCGGCGGCGGCATTCTGCGCGAGGGCCTGCGCCGGGCGTTTGCCGGGCGCCCCGCCAAAATAGCCGCCGTCGTGAGCGACGAGAACGTGTGGGCGCTGCACGGGGGCAGCCTCGCGAGCGCCCTGCGCGAGCTGGGGATAGAGTGCCACGCCGAGATCATCGCGCCGGGCGAGCGGAGCAAGTCTTTGGCGAGCCTAGAAACGCTGTACAGTTCTTTCTTTCGCGCCGGCCTGCGCAGGGACAGCCCCGTGATCGCGTTCGGCGGCGGGGTGACGGGCGATCTGGCGGGGTTCGCTGCGGCGACGTACATGCGCGGGACGCCGCTGATTCAGATCCCGACGACGCTGCTGGCGCAGGTGGATTCGAGCGTGGGCGGGAAGGTGGCCGTCAACCTCGGCGAGGGGAAAAACCTCGTCGGCAGCTTTTACCAGCCCTCGATTGTAATAGCGGACACGGATCTGCTGTCCACGCTGCCGCCGCGCGAGATAAGAGCGGGGCTCGCGGAAGTCATAAAGTACGCCGCAATCGGCTGCGAGGGCCTGCTGCCGCTTTTGGAGCGGGCGCCGCTGTCCGGCATTGCGGGCGTTGCGCGCGGCGCGGGCAAGGCGCGAGAGGAAGGCGAGGCGCATATGGAAAGCAGGGCAAGCGCGGCGGGCTGCATTGGCGGGACAGGCGGCGCGAGCGAGACGGGCGAGACGGGCGCGACAGAGCAGCCGGGCGAGTTGGAGCGACTGGACAGGCCAGACATGCCGGCGCAATCGGACGGGCCGGACACGCTTGGCGGGCCGGACGGGCGGGACAGGCTGGGCGAGATCGTGAGGCTGTGCTGCGCCGGGAAGGCGTCATATGTCGAGCGCGACGAGAGGGACACGGGCGATCGCATGATGCTGAATTTCGGCCACACGTTCGGCCACGCTATCGAGAAGCTGTTTTCATACAAAACATACAACCACGGCGAGGCGGTGTCAATCGGCATGATGATGGCCGTGAGGGCCGGCGAGCTGATGGGCGCGACCGATCCCGCCGCGGCGGGCGCGCTTGGGCGCCTGCTGGACAGCGCCGGCCTCTGCGGATACCGCGAGAGCTTTGACATGGAGCGCCTGATCCCGCTCATGTCCGGCGACAAAAAGAACGCGTCCGGCGGCGGCATTAGCCTCGTGCTGCTGAAAAAATTCGGCAGCCCGTTCGCGGCGCGCGCCAGCCAGCAGGAGCTTGCGGAGCTGTTCCGGAGAGAGGTGCGGTTATGAGCATGGCAGAGAGCGCAAGGCGAATCAGCCTGTTTCCGGCGGGCGCGATACAGATGCCGCCGTCAAAGAGCATGGCGCACAGGCTTCTGATATGCGCGGCCCTTGCGGACGGGGTCAGCCGAATCGGCAATGTGTCCATGTCGCAGGACGTCGAGGCGACAGTGCGCTGCCTGTGCGCGCTCGGCGCCGAAATCGAGCTTGCGGGCGCCAGCGGCGCTACTGGCGCGGGCGGGGGCGGCGTTGCGGGAATGTCCGGCGCCAAGGCGGGCGGCGATCGGTGGAGCGCCGCCGAAGCGGGCGAAGGCCGCGCCAAAGCAACGGGCTGCGACGCCAGCACGGACAGCCTTGCAGGCGGGGCAGGAGGCAAAACCGCGGGCAAGATTTTTGACATGGGCGGCGGCCAGCGTGACGGGACGGCGGGTGGCGGCGCGCTCGCGCTGGCTGTCAGGGGCGGCTTGGCGAGCTTCGGCGCGGCCCGCGGGCAGGCGCTAAATGCCCCTGCCACCGATCTGTCGCCCGCCCCCTCCCCTGCCCCTGCCCTCGCGCCCGCCTGCGTCGATGCCAGCGTCAGCGCCGACGCTGGCGCCTGCGCTGGCGCCAACATCGGCGCAGGCGTAAATGCCAGCCTCTCCGCCTGCGCTCCTGCCACTGCGCTGGACTGCGGCGAGTCCGGCTCGCTGCTGCGCTTTCTCATGCCCGTGGCGGCGCTGCTGCCGCGCCGGACGACGTTCACGGGGCGCGGCCGCCTACTGGAGCGCCCCCTCGGCCCATACGCGGACGTCCTGCGCGAGCGCGGCGCCGACATAGCCGTCGGCAAAGATGCCATATCCATAAGCGGAAGGCTCCGCGCCGGATTTTTCCGGCTGCCGGGCGACATCAGCTCCCAGTTCGTGTCGGGCCTGCTGTTCGCCCTGCCTCTGCTGGACGGCGACAGCGAAATCGCCATAGATGGCAGCTTGCAGTCCGCCGCATACGTGGATTTGACGCTGGACGCCCTCGCCCGCTTTGGCGTTCGCGTCGAGCGCAGCGTTTGCGTCGAGCGCGGCGGGCGCAACGGGCGCGTCGAACGCGTCGCGTATGGCGGGCGTAGCGGGATCGACGGGCGCAACGGGAGCGACGGGATCGACGGGAGCGAGCGCTTTTTCGTTCGCGGCGGCCAGCGCTACGCCCCGCAGGTGCGCGAGGTCGAGGCCGACTATTCCCAGGCGGCGTTTTTCCTCGTCGCCGGGGCTTTGGGCTGCGCATGCGAATGCGCCGGGCTGTCCACGGAATCCAAGCAGGGCGACAGGGCCATCGTGCGCATTATCGAGAAAAGCGGCGCGGCCGTCTCGGCGACGGCCGGCGGCGGCCTAGCGGCAAGCCCCCCAAAGGGGCGGCTTATGCCGCAGACAGTGGATGTTTCCGGCATCCCGGATCTCGTCCCCCCGCTCGCCGCGCTCTTTTCATTCTGCGACGGGCAGAGCCGCATAGCCAACGCCGGGAGGCTCCGGCTCAAGGAAAGCGACCGGCTCGAAAGCGTCGCCTCGGAGCTGAACGCCATTGGCGGCAGCGTCAGGCTGGACGGCGACGATATGATCATAAACGGTGCGCGAACGCTGAGGGGCGGGTGCGCAAAGAGCTGGAACGACCACCGAATCGCCATGATGCTGGCCGTCGCGGCGATCCGGTGCGAAAACGCGGTGATCCTGTCCGGGGGCGAGTGCGTCGCGAAGTCCTATCCGGAGTTCTGGCGCGACTTCTGCCGGGCGCCGCTGCGCTGACCGCGCTTTCGCGGGCAAATTCGGCGGGATCGGGATCTTACAATAAGCAGATCGGAGGGCGCAATTTTGAGCGGCATATGGGGAAACAGCCTGAAACTGTCTATATTCGGCGAATCGCACGGCCCGGCGATAGGGATAACGCTGGACGGCCTGCCGCCGGGCTTTGAGATCGACTGGGAGGCCGTCGCGCGCGAGATGTCGAGGCGGGCGCCCGGCCGCGACGGCATTTCGACGCCGCGCGCGGAAACCGACGCTTGGGAGATCCTGTCCGGGATATTCGAGAACCGGACCGCGGGCTCGCCGCTCTGCGCCATAATCCGCAACGAGGGCCAGCGCCCCGGCGACTACAGCAGGCGGCTGCTCAGGCCGGGGCACGCCGACTGGACGGCCATCGCAAAGTACGGGGGCTATGCCGACTATCGCGGCGGCGGGCACTTTTCCGGCAGGCTGACGGCGCCTCTCGTGTTTGCGGGCGCCATCGCAAGGCAGATCCTCGCGGCCGGAGGCGTGTCCATCTACGCGCGGATCGCGAGCATACACGGCGCGCGCGACGAGCCCGCCACAGCGCCCGCCCGCGCCGAGCCCGCCCGCGACGCCGCGACGCCATGGCCTGTCGCGGCGCCCTGGCCCGACGAGGCGGCCTTTGCCGCCGCCGCGAAAAAGCCGCTCCCGGCGCTGAGCGACGAAGCCGCCGCGAAAATGCGGGCCGCCATTCTCGCGGCGAGGGACGAGGGCGATTCCGTCGGCGGCGTCGTCGAGTGCGCCGCGTTCGGCCTGCCGCGCGGCTGGGGCGATCCGTTTTTCGACTCGCTCGAAAGCCGCATATCGTCAATGATGTTTTCGATTCCCGCCGTGAAAGGCATTGAGTTCGGGGAGGGCTTCGGCTTTGCCGCGATGAAGGGCAGCGAGGCCAACGACGCATACCGCGTCGGCGGGGGCGAAAAAAGCGCTGGCGCGGGCGGCGCGGGCGACGCCGGGCGAAAAGACGGCGATGGCACGGGCCAGGGCGCGGGCGGCGCGGGAGAAAGCGCGGCCGAGGTCGTCGCGCTCTCCAACCACAACGGCGGCGTCAACGGCGGCATATCGAACGGGTCGCCGCTCATTTTCAGGGTCGCCATCAAGCCGACGCCGACGATAAGGAAGGAGCAGCAGACCGTCGATCTCGCGGCCGGGAGCAATGTGACGGCGTCCTTCGGCGGCAGGCACGATCCGTGCGTCGTCCCGCGCGCGCTGCCGGCCGTCGAGGCCGGCCTGGCGCTGTGCCTGCTCGACAGCAAGCTGTCTTGTGTTCATGCCATCCATACAAAATCCATAAAAGGACGGTTGCAATGATGATCATAATTTTGAAGCCGGGCACGGCAAAAGCGGAGATAGAGCCCATACGGAGGTTCATCGAGGCCAACGGCATAATCATGCAGGAGATAGCCGGCGAGAGCACGAACATGATCGGCATGGCCGGCGACACGACCGCGATATCCGAGGACAGCATACTCGTCTACCCCTGCGTGGAGCGGATCGTGCGCGTGCAGGAGCCGTACAAGCTCGCGGGCCGCAAGTTCCACCCCGCGGACAGCGCGTATGAGATAGCGGGCCGCAAAGTGGGCGGCGGCGCGTTCGCCGTGATGGCCGGGCCGTGCTCCGTGGAGAGCGAGGAGCAGATCTTGAGCATCGCGCGCGACGTGAAGGCGTCCGGGGCGGGTTTCCTGCGCGGCGGGGCGTTCAAGCCGCGCACGTCGCCATACGTGTTCAAGGGCCTAGGCATGGACGGCTTAGAGCTGCTGAAAATCGCGAGCCGCAAAACGGGCCTGCCCATCGTCACCGAGATAATGTCCGCCGAATACCTGGACGCCTTTGCCGAGTCCGTGGACGTCGTGCAGATTGGGGCGCGCAACATGCAGAACTTCGCCCTCCTGCGCCAGGTCGGCGAGCTTGGGAAGCCCGTCCTGCTGAAGCGCGGGCTGTCGTCCACGATAGAGGAATTTCTCATGGCGGCCGAGCACGTCATGGCCGGCGGCGCGAGCCAGGTCATGCTGTGCGAGCGCGGGATACGCACGTTTGAAACGGCCACGAGGAACACGCTCGACCTCTCGGCGGTGCCCGTGCTCAAGACAAAGTCCCACTTGCCCGTCATCGTTGACCCCTCGCACGCGACTGGGTACTGGCATCTCGTGGAGCCCATGGCGCTCGCGGCGACGGCGGCCGGCGCGGACGGGCTCATCATCGAGGTGCATGGCAACCCCGAAGCCGCGCTCTGCGACGGCGCGCAGTCCATCACGCCGCAGATTTTCCACAAGCTCATGGGCAAGGTCGGGCG
>JAISFK010000174.1 GCA_031263625.1 Clostridiales bacterium | reverse complement strand
CGAGATGTCTTCTCGGATCTCGGCGTCCCGCTCGTATTGCCGGACTGCCTATCTACCTAAACTTTGGACGATTGTGATTAAGCAGTAAAATCAAGTCCGGTTATTATCCGTTCGGATATTTTACGGACGGGAAGTTGGTCGGTTTTGCGTCCCTCGCCGATACAGGCAATGGTGCGCATGAAATGAACGACGTTTCTATTCTGCCGGAATACCGCCACTTCGGATATGGGAAAGAATTACTGGATTATTGCGCGGGCCATTGTTGGTGGATGAACCGATGGGAGGAATGAAGAATAAATGAAGAATATCGGAATAAATGAATAGCCGTAGAATAAGACGAGGTGAGTGAAATGGGTATCACATATAAAAAACTATGGCACTTGTTGATAGACAGGGATATGCTCAAAAAGGACTTACGCGAGGGCTGCGAGCTATCGACTGCTTCAATGGCGAAACTGGCGAAGGGGCGCAATATCAACACGGATGTCCTCGTTCGGGTCTGTAACTTCTTGCGTTGCGACATATCGGACATTTGCGAGGTCATATTGGCCGGCGAGGAAACCGAAATACTGCAAGCAGAGGAAAGCCAATCATAAGCGAGTATCGAATCGGGTGCCGTGCAGGACGGCGACGTGGAGCGCATGGAGAACGAGCTGCGCCAGATTTTTGAGCGCTGCAAGGGCTATGAAAAGCTGGTCGTCGGCTGCGGCATTGTGAGCTTTGGCACAAAGCCGGAGTCAGTTTTGCAGTTCAAAAGGCTGTACCAGAAGCTGTTCGCCCTTTGAAAACAATCCTGCCGCGCCGGCCGGGCATCCTATCTTTCCATGGAAATGCTCCCGACAAGCGTTTCCAGTTCTTCGCTCGTAAGCGCGCCTTCGTCAATTTCCATTCCGATATAGACCAGCAGCTCATTGTCGTGCGCCAAAATCCCATGGCTGTATGCGACTGGCGCTTCTGCGGCCGACATCCCAGGCTCCATCCGGGTTCTGGCGATTCTGCACGTTGCCGTATTCAAGGCGGCGGATTTCTTCACCGGCGCGTAGTCGTTATTCCAGTTCACGACAGACCCGCGCATTAGCTCGTTATAAACCGCAACGGGATTATCCCCCGCTTCCGGATAATAGACAAAGGCATTGTAACCGATGCTGCCAACCAAGGCATGATCTTTGTAAATCCCCACAGGCGACCACAAATCGCTTTGCACCTCGCCTTCCGCTTCGGGCGTCTTCAGTTCCCAACCCGCCGGAATGTCCGTGCGCAAAACAAACGGCTCAACATCAAAAACGGCGGCGTTGTGCTGCGTTCTTTGATAGTCGCTGGCGGGAAATACAATCTCCGTGCCATGATATGCGGAGCCGCGCAGGCACCCGGAAAAAATAGCGCCAGCGATGAGCGCCACGGAAAACGCCATGGCGAACGAGCGCGTTCTTGCTGTCGCAAATTTCATTTTCAACAGCCCCCTTTTTTCGATCCCACCTTTTCGATCCCGCTTTTTCGAGCCATCTGCTCGCCGTGCCAGACAGGCCCGGCAGGCATATTTTATACTGACGAGCATTTGAATTTTCCATTAACGCGAGTCGGTAATAGCAGTATAGCATGTTCATTTCCGTCGGGCAAGCGGCGGGGCAACGCTCCCATTCAGGCCATCATGGCCATCATGGCACATCAGGGCATGCATCAAGGCATGGCATCGGGGCAGGGCAGCATCGGAGCATCGGGGCAGCATCGGGGCGTGTTGCCCACGAATCAAAAATTCGTTGCATATTTGAAAACAATGCTATATAATGGGTGATGGTGCTACTGTGGCTCAATGGTAGAGCAGTTCACTCGTAATGAACAGGTTGTCAGTTCGATTCTGACCAGTAGCTTTCAAGCCGCGACGACGCGGGCCAATGACGCGGTACAAGCGCAGCTCCGTTGACAAACGGAGCTGCTGTGGCAATGGCGAAAATGAAAGCGGGAGCAAAAGCAAAAACGCGGGAAAGGGAGGCAGTGCCAAAGGTATGGACGCTTTTATAGAAAAGCTTGTAATGAAGCGCAAAAGGGGAACGGACTACATGGTGTCGTTCGGCATTGTCACGCTCTCGTTCATAGTCGCTATCGCGATACTGGTGATCGCCAGCAGCTACATCGGGCAGATTGCGCTGATTCTGGCCATCGCGGTCGTGTATTTGGGCTTCCGGTTCCAGTCGAGGACGAGCGTTGAATTTGAGTACCTTGTGACAAACGGCGCGCTGGATGTTGACAAGATCATCGCCCAGCGCAAGCGGGTGAGGATATTCAGCGGCGATTGCAGGGAGTTTGACGCAATGGGCAAGGTAAAGAGCAGAAATCATGGCCCCCACATCACGAACGGGGCCCAGGTGATATTCGCCGGGACGGACATGGGTTCCGACGATCTCTATTTCGCGTCGCTTTCTTACAAGGGCAAGAAGACCGTGCTTTACTTTGAACCGGACCAGCGCATGCTTGACAGCTTTAGGCGGTTTATTCCAAAAAAACTTTTGACATAACGGGAGCCGGTTTTGAGCAGATTCAAATATCTTAATTTCTTCATGCCAGTCATCGCGGCCTTGGCCGTTTTTGGCATATTTCTGGCGTTTCGCGCGATGCTCGGCTCGCGCGAGAACAGCTCCGAGGTGGAGCAGTACGACGGGGCGGAGATCCGCCTGATCATCGGCGCGGACATCATAGAGACGGGCTACCCGCCGATCGTCCGCGACAACGAGATCGCCATCGACCTCGGCACGGTCAAGGCGCTCATCGACAGCAACATCAACTGGGACGAGGGCGACGGCAGGGTCACAGTCACCACGCGGGACCGGCTGATCCGCATGAACACGGACGAGCTGACCGCATTCGTGAACGAGGACGAGGTGCGGCTCAACCTGCCGGCTTTCGAGGAGGCCGGGGCCGTGTACATTCCGATGAAGTTTCTCAGCGACTTCTACCAGATCGACATCCAGTACAACGAGGAAAACCGCCTGGTCATCATAGACTACAGGGCCGCCGTCATACAGATAGCGACGATAATCAGCGACGGCGCCGTCATACGCAGCGGCAGGAGCCTCAAGTCGCCGATCGTCAAAGCCTATTCGGGCAGCTACGGGGACGGGGGCGAGGGCGGCGCTGGCGCCAATGGCAGCGGCGGCGGCGAAAGCGGCGGCGGATCGGCGGGCGGCATCGGCGCGGCGGGCGAGCAGGCCGACAGCCTGTACGTGTTCGAGCACTACGACAGCTGGTACAAGGTGCGCTCGGCCGACGGCCACGTGGGCTACATCGAAAAGAAGTTCGTGGCGCTCAGGATGTACGTGGACAGGGACGCGCTGGCGCAGAATCAGGCGCCGGCGCCGTGGAAGCCCGAATACGGCAAGATCAGCATGGCGTGGGAGCAAGTGGAGCGAAAGACCCCGTCGCCTGCCGGCATCCCGGACATGCCGGGCCTGGACGTCGTTTCGCCCCAGTGGTTCACGCTGACGGATCAGGACGGCAGCGTGGAGAGCACCGCGTCAACCGAATACATCGAATGGGCCCATAACCGAGGATACAAGGTGTGGGCCCTGTTTCGCAACATGAGCAACGACATCGGCATGACCTCGGAGTTCCTCAACAGCAGCTCCGCCAGGGAAAACGCCCTGCGCAGCGTCCTGGCCTATGCCTCCATTCTCGGCATCGATGGCCTGAACCTGGATTTTGAGAACGTGTACCTGAAGGATAAGGACGCGCTCACGCAGTTCGTGCGCGAGCTCTCGCCGCTGCTGCGCGCCCAGGGGCTGACCGTTTCCGTGGACGTGAACGTCCCGGACGGCAGCGAAACGTGGTCGCGCTGCTACGACACCCCCGCCATCGCCGACGCCGCGGACTACGTCGTCGTCATGGCATACGACCAGCACGTGCAGTCCAGCCCGAACGCCGGCTCCGTCGCGCAGCTCAACTGGGTCGAGGTGAACCTGAAGAAGCTCATAGAGCGCGACCGCGTGCCGTCGCAAAAGGTCATACTCGGCATCCCGTTCTACACGCGCGTGTGGGAGATGGCGTCGCCGGACGAGGAGCCGAACGGGCGCTTTTCCAGCGTCCGCGCGGTATATATGGAAACGGCCGTGAACTACGCGCTGGACAACGGCGCGAACATCGAGTGGGACGAGCTGAGCGGGCAGTTCTACTGCGAATACGATCTGGACGGCAAGCGTTACCACATGTGGCTGGAGGAGCCGCACTCCATCAACCTCAAATCGTCGCTCATACACAAGTACAACCTGGCCGGGCTGAGCGCGTGGAGCCGCGTGCAGGGCATGGACGAGGTGTGGGGCGTGCTGGGCCGGAACACGAAGGAGATCGTGTCGTACAGCGACTGGAAGGATCGGGCATACGTGGCGGAGCCGTCGCTCGCGAGGCCGGCGGCGCAGTAGCATAATCCCAGAATGACGTCCTCGCCCAGAATCACGCTCTTTTGGATTCCAGCAGGCTCTGCGCACTTTTAATGCTATTGCGGCGACCGATGACCGGCGATCGACGATCAACGACCGACGACTGGCACCCAAGCGGCAAGCGCGGCAGATCCCCCCTGTGGCGGCAAACGCGGCGGGCGGCCGCTCGCTTACCGCGTTTGCCCGCCCGCCGCGCTATTTTGCGCCAATGCGCCAATTTTTGCCCGCCGCTTATTTTCACATCGCGCCTATTTCATATATCGCGCCTATTGCCGATCGCCTGTCGCGCCAATGCGCCTTCGCCTATGCCCCAAAGCCTTAGCGCCTTAACGCCTCAGTGCTAGGCCTTAACGCATTAGATCCTAACGCCTCAGTGCCTTAGAGCCTCTGTATCTTAACGGTGCCTCGAGCCTTAGCGCATTAACGCCTCAGTGAGTGCCTTAGCGCATTAACGCCTTAGCGCCCTAGTACGCCACGCCCTGCCACAGCATGGACTCGGCGACCTTGAGGAAGCCGGCGATGTTCGCGCCCGCGACGAGGTTGCCCTTCACGCTGTATTGCTCCGACGCGTCATACGAGTTGTGGAATATGCCCACCATGATGTCTTTCAGCCTCTTGTCCACTTCCGCGAAGTCCCAGCTGAGGCGCTGCGAGTTTTGCGTCATCTCCAGGCCGCTCGTCGCGACGCCGCCGGCGTTGGCCGCCTTCGCGGGGCCGAACAGCACGCCGTTCTTCAGGAACACGGCGACGCCCTCGGGCGTGGTCGGCATGTTGGCGCCCTCCGCGACGGCTATCACGCCGTTGTCAACCAGGGCCTGAGCGGACTTCCCGTCGAGCTCGTTCTGCGTGGCGCAGGGCAGCGCTATGTCGCACTTCACGCCCCAGACGCCGGCGCAGCCCTCGTGGTACTCGGAGCCCCGCACGCGCTTCGCGTACTCGCTGATCCTCGCCCGCTCCACTTCCTTGAGCTGCTTGAGCACGTCCACGTCTATGCCGTTCTTGTCCACGACGTAGCCGCCCGAATCCGACACCGTGACGACCGTCGCGCCGAGCTGCGCCGCCTTCTCCGCGGCGTAGATGGCCACGTTCCCCGAGCCGGATATGGCCACCGTCTTGCCCTCCAGCGACGCGCCCTTCATGCTGCGCACCATCTCGTCCGTGAAGTACAAAAGGCCGTACCCAGTCGCCTCCGTGCGCGCGAGCGAGCCGCCCGTCGTCGTGTGCTTCCCGGTCAGCACGCCCGTGGCCTGGTTCTTGATCCGCTTGTACTGCCCGTACATGTATCCTATCTCGCGGCCGCCGACCCCGATGTCGCCGGCCGGGACGTCCGTCCAGTCGCCGATGTGGCGCTGCAGCTCCGTCATGAAGCTCTGGCAGAAGCGCATGACCTCGCCGTCGGACTTGCCCTTGGGGTCAAAATCCGAGCCGCCCTTGCCGCCGCCCATGGGCAGGCCGGTCAGGGAGTTCTTGAACGTCTGCTCGAAGCCGAGGAACTTGATGACAGACGCGCTGACGGACGGGTGAAGCCTGAGCCCGCCCTTGTATGGGCCTATCGCCGAATTGAACTGCACCCTGAAGCCCCTGTTCACCTGCACATTGCCGCTATCGTCAACCCAGGCCACGCGGAACTGTATGAAGCGCTCAGGCTCCGTGAGCCGCTCGATGAGGCCGTTCTTCTCGTATTCCGGGTGTTGCGCCACCACCGGCTCTAACGACTCCAGAACCTCGTACACCGCTTGCAGGAACTCCGTTTCCCCCTTGTTGCGACGCTCCACCGTCGCATACG
>JAISFK010000164.1 GCA_031263625.1 Clostridiales bacterium | reverse complement strand
AGTATAAATTGAAAATAGCATTAAGCGCCCCGCCAAGAACCGCGCAAAAAAGCGCACATCCCCAAGGATGTGCGCCTTTGCACGCGGAGCAATCTCCGATGCGACTACTCTATCACAATATTCGCCGCCTGGCAAGGGGCCGCTGCGGCCGATTTTTTCAGCCTGCCCCCAGCCTCAGCCCGCGAGCCTAATCCGCGAACAGCGGCGTCGAGAGGTAGCGCTCGCCCGTGTCGGGCAGCACGACGACGATGACCTTGCCGCCGCTCTCGGGGCGCTTCGCCACCTGCACGGCCGCCCACAGCGCCGCGCCAGAGGATATGCCGACCAGCAGTCCCTCCGTTTTGGCCAGCCTGCGCCCGTAGGCGAAGGCGTCCTCGTTCTCCACGGCCACGATCTCGTCGTATATGCTCGTGTTCAGCGTTTCGGGGACAAACCCGGCGCCAATGCCCTGTATCTTGTGCGGGCCGGACGTCCCCTTCGAGAGCACCGGCGACGCCGCCGGCTCCACGGCGATCGCGCGCAGCGAGGGCTTCTTGGATTTCAGATACTCGCCCGCGCCCGTCAGCGTGCCGCCCGTGCCGACGCCACTGACGAGGACGTCCACGGCGCCGTCCGTGTCGTCCCAGATCTCCGGCCCGGTGGTTTCCCTGTGCACCTTGGGATTCGCCGGGTTGACAAACTGCCCCGGAATAAAGCTGTTCGGCGTCTGCGACGCCAGCTCCTCGGATTTGGCGATGGCGCCCTTCATGCCCTTCGCGCCCTCCGTCAGCACGAGCTCCGCGCCATACGCCTTGAGCAGGTTGCGCCGCTCGACGCTCATCGTCTCCGGCATGGTCAGTATGATCCGGTAGCCGCGCGAGGCCGCGACGGCCGCGAGCCCGATCCCGGTGTTGCCGCTCGTCGGCTCGATGATCACGGAGCCCGGCTTTAGCAGCCCCTTGGCCTCGGCGTCCTCGATCATGGATTTCGCTATGCGGTCCTTCACGCTGCCGGCGGGGTTGAAATACTCCAGCTTCGCGAGAATGGTCGCCGACAGCCCCTCCGCCCTGGCAAAATTCCCGATTTCCAGCAGCGGCGTGTTGCCGATCAGGTCTGTAAACTTGCTGAATCTGCCCATAATTGCCTCACTTTCGCCATATATAATGACATACATATTTGATATGTGATATTATATTGCTTTGCCGCCCCGCTTGTCAAGCATTTTGTTTGCGCCCCCGTTTGCGCGGCGGATATCATGCCAACATGCCAAAAGCCGCGAGCTGTTGGCATATTGCCACATGGTTATTGTTAGTGATATAGTTATTTTGCGCGCAAGCGCGAATTCTTTTGGGAGGGATAAGCTTATGCCGGACACGGAAATCACGGCGAAGAACACAAAGACGGAGATTTTGGACGCGCTCAACGCGGCGCTGAAGCGCGCGCGGGATTTGGAAAGGGATCGGCTGAATCCCGAAAAGAAGGAAAAGGAAAGAGTGGAGAAAAAGGCCATAGAAACCGCGACAAAAGCTGTGGAGCAAAATATCTTTTCCAAAGATCTGAACGACAAATTCAACGACCTGCAAACCGCCATCGCCGCAGGGGAAGCCCGCTTGCAGGAGCTGTACGGCGTGGATCGCGAGCTGTTGCGGCTCGCCTTGGCGATCGAGGCGGGGAAAGAGCGCCTTTCGGAGCTTGAGGCGCAAAAGCTCGAAAAATCCGAGGACGCCAAGAAAAACGCGGAGCGGTTGAACGCCGAGTTTGCCCAGAAGAACGCCGAGCTTTTGGCGGAATACGACGCGCAGGCCAAAAAGCTGAAGCTTGACCGAACGCGCGAAAGCGAGGAGTACCAATACAATCTGGTGCGCAAGCGCGAAAAGGAGAACAACGCGTGGGCGGACGAAAAGGCGGCGCGGGAGCTCGATCTGAGCAGGCGAGAGGAGCGGGCGGCGGCGCTGCTCGCCGAGGCGGACGGCAAGACCGAGTACATCAGGAGCCTTGAGGAAAAGGTGAACGGCATACCGGAGCTGCTGGAGAGCGCAAAAGCGGCCGAAGCGGCGAAAACATCGGAAGCGCTCCGGCGCGAGCACGAATACAAGACCACGCTGGCGGAGAAGGACTATCAGAGCGCCATCGCGCGGGCGGAGGACAAGGCCGCCTACCTGGGCAAGGAGCTCGACGGCGCGAACAAGTCCGTGGCCGCGCTCCAGAACAAGTTGGACAAGGCGTACACCGAAATGCGCGATCTGGCGACCAAGACGGTGGAGTCCGCCGGCGGCGTGAAGATCATCGGAAACACCGAGAACAAAGGCTAGAATAGGGCCGGAACAAAGCCGGAATTAGAAATAGAATACGGGAGTGTGCCGCAAAATGGAATACCGCGAACTGGGAAAGACGGGCCTGAAAACGTCGCTGCTGGGCTTTGGCGGCTTTCACCTGCTCGAAATACCGCAAAAGGAGGCCGGCGCCCTGCTGAACGCATACCTAGACGCCGGCGGGAACTACATAGAAACCGCCGCGAGCTACGGAAACGGCGAGTCGGAGCGCAAGATCGGCGCCTCGGTCATGCACCGCAGGGCCGACTTCGTGCTGACGACAAAGGTCGGGGACCGGGAGAAGGCGGCGGCCGCGGCGAAGATCGACCGCTCGCTGAAAAACCTGCGGACGGACCACGTGGACATCATCCTGCTGCACGGCATGGAGTCCGTGGACGCGCTGAACCGCTCCCTCGCCGAGGACGGCGCCTACCAGGCCGCGCTGGAGGCCAAAAAGGCGGGCAAGGCGCTTCACGTCGGCATATCGATGCACGGCCAGCCGGCGCCGTTGCTCGCGGCGCTGAAGACGGGCAAGTTCGAGGCCGTCATGTCCACGATAAACTACTACGACCGCTGCAACTTTCCGGAAATCGAGGGCGAGCTGCTGCCGCTCGCGCGGGAGAAGGGCGCGGGCGTGATCCTGATGAAGCCCATCGCGGACGGCTATCTGTACCGCAACGCGGAGCGGGCGTTCCGCTACGCTTTCTCGCGGCCCGTTTCGGTCGTCGTCGCCGGCATCAACAACAGGCAGATGCTGGACATGGACTTGCGGTTCGCGGAGGCATACGCGCCGATGTCCGAGGGCGAGGAGCTGGAGCTGCTGAAAACGGCCCCGGAGCTGGGCAGCTACGTCTGCCGGCAGTGCGGCTCGTGCGCGGGCGCGTGCGGCAAGGGCATAGACATAAAGGAGGTCTTCGCGAGCGAGGCGTACTATGACCGCCAGATGATGCGCGGCGCGGTCGGGGACACGGCCCAGTACGCGCTCTCGGAGAGGCTGAAGTTCTGGTTTGGGCAGAAGCAGCAGGGCATTGACCGATACGCGCGGCTTTCGCCGAACGCGGACGCCTGCGACGGCTGCGGCGCCTGCCTGCCCGGCTGCCCGTATGGGGTGGACATACCGTACAAAATGCACTTGGCGGGATACAAGCTGGACGCCAAGGAGATATATTGATGCTGTTTTCCGCAACCCGCCCAAAGATTTTGGGCGGAATCTTAATGGAGAACAGCATGAGCAATCGTCGCCGTAGCCGTCGCCGCTACCCGCTGGCACAGGCGCGACCGCCGGTTGCCGCAGGAGCCGCATGATCTACATGATCCGCATGAGCCGCATGAGCCGGATCTACATGATCCGCATGGGCCGCATGAGCCGCGTGCTTCGCTCACGCCAGATAGAGCGGCGGCATGAATTTCAGATCGGGGCGCACCGCTTTTCTTGCATGAACGAGTATCAGCACGGGCGGGCTGTCCGGCTTTGACTGCACCATCTGGATGTATTTCGGCTCGACGCCGAAAGCCCTCGCGGAGCAACAGACGTCGGCGAGCCTGCCCGGCCGCTGCGTCATGAACAGATCGCCGCCGTCGCGCAGCAGGTGCGAGGCGGCCGCCAGAACGTCGTCGAGCGTGCAGCATATCTCGTGGCGGGCGATGGACATGCCCGCGCTCCGGCTTTTTATGCCGCTCCTGCGCTTTATGTACGGCGGGTTGGCGACGACGACGTCGGCGGAGCCCTTTTTGAACAGCTCCCGGCAGTCGCGCAGATCCGCGTTCACGAACGTCACTTTGCCCGACAGCCCGTTCAGCGCGGCTGAGCGGTTTGCCATGTCCGCAAGCCCGCTCTGGATTTCCACGCCCGTGAACGCCGAAGCGCCCGTCTTGGCCGTCATGAGGATCGAAATGACGCCCGATCCCGAGCACAGCTCCACTACCGAGGCGCCTTTCCGCGCTTTCGCGAAATTGGCGAGCAACACCGCGTCTATGCCGAAACGAAACTCGCCCTTGCTCTGTATTATCCTCAGCCCGCCGCACTGCAAGTCCTCGACCGATTCGCCCGGCGCGACAAGCAGCAAATCCTCGGCCGGCTCGCCCGGCACGGCCAGCTCGGTCGGCTTGCCCGGCGTGGAGGGCTGCAAGCTCCCAGCCGATTCGCCCGGCGCGACACATTCGCGCACAGAGCCGCCCCCGCCGCCTGCGCAACAGGCGGCGACGCTTTCGCGCGCCGAGCCGCCCCCGCCACCCCCGCCGCCCGCGCGACAAGCGGCGCCGCTATTTGGCGGCGCCGCCTCTTTGCCTGCGGCGCCGCTTTCGGGCGCCGCCCCCGCAATCCCGCGCAAGGCT
Organism: Clostridiales bacterium; assembly: GCA_031263625.1. Taxonomy (GTDB): domain Bacteria; phylum Bacillota; class Clostridia; order WRLR01; family WRLR01; genus JAISFK01. The sequence continues at coordinate 2,433 of JAISFK010000164.1, read as the reverse complement.
ACTGCGGCTCCGGCGCCTCAACCGGGCACACCTCGGCGCACGCGCCGCAGTCCACGCATTTGGCGGGATCGATGACATACACGTCGTCCCCCGGCGTTATGCACTCCTGAGCGCACTCCGACTCGCACTGCCCGCACGAGATGCATTTGCTTGTGATGAAATAAGCCATGATAAAACTACCTCCCGAAATAAAATAAAGTAGAGCAAAATGAAATAGCAAAAATATCTCTACGGCTATTGTAGCATGAATGTCGCGCTTTGGGGCGCGTCTCGGAAATATTTTCGCAAATATTTTAAAATTTTACGAATTTTTCACGCTTGACACTCTCGCGGGCCTTGTTATATACTTGTGGAAAGAGTTTTGGGCGCTTAGCTCAGTTGGGAGAGCATTCGCTTCACACGCGAGGGGTCACAGGTTCAAGTCCTGCAGTGCCCATACAGGCAAAGCCGCGTTGCTCCGTTTGGCAGGCATTTGGGGCGGCGGCTTTTTTATTTCGCGATTTTTGATTTTTGGAGACGGGAGGGACGGCCTGTGCCGGACGAGCTGGGCGAAAGCGTGATCGAGAGGCGCGACGTCGCGCAGGGCAAAGTGATAAGGTTCGAGCAGCTGAAAGTCAGGCTGCCGGACGGCGCCGAATCCACGCGGGACGTCGTGCGGCATCCGGGGGGCTGCGTGATCGTGCCGATCGGCGAGGACGGCAGCCTGTACCTCGTCAGGCAGTACAGGGTCGCGATCGGGGCCGTCACGCTTGAATTTCCGGCGGGGAAGCTTGAGCCGGGGGAGCCGCCTGAGGCGTGCGCCAGGCGCGAGCTTCTGGAGGAAACCGGCTTTAGCGCGGGGAGCATGAGGCGCGTTTTGAGCGTCTGCTCCACGCCCGGATTCTGCGACGAGATCATACACGTTTTTATCGCGGAGCAGCTCGCGGCGGGCGCGCCGTCGCCCGACGAGGGCGAGTTCGTGAAGCTGGAGCGGATGCGGCTCGACGCCCTGATGGGCATGGTGCGCTCGGGCGGCATAATGGACGCCAAGACGGTGATCGGCATACTGCTCGCGGACGGCGAGCTGGCGGGGCGCCGGGGCTGATTATTATGAAGGGCTTGTTTGCAAAATGCGCGCCGTCGGCGCCGGCGCGGATTGTCGCCGCGCTCGCCGCGGCCGCCGTCGCCGCCTTTTTGCTTTGCGTCGCGGACAGGGCCTGGATCCTGCGCCGCGCCGACGCGAGCGGGCAGCATGTCTCCGTCCGCAAGTTCCCGTACCCGTACCGCTCCATGGCGTCGCTGTCCAGCGACTGCGACGGCGTCAGCCTTGAATCGTTTGAAAAATACCACCGATTTCTCAACACGCACGAGGACACCGAGTACGGCACGGGCATAGGGCTTGACGTCGCCGACTCGTTCTGGGTGTATTCCGCGCTGGACGGCTCCGACGGCATGATGACGTACAGCCTGGGGCTGGATCCCGACGCGCCGAACGACGACGAGGCCATCAGGAAATACTTCGAGTGCGGCTGGATAGACAGCATCCACGCGCTGGGCGAGTTTTCGGAGTTCGGCGGCGGCAACTCGCGCTTCTCGCGCCCGCTGGCCCTGCGCGCGTGGGAAAACCTTGCGGGCGGCGGGGTTTCGCCCATCGTGTGGATTGACCACGGCAACGACGGCAATGTCCAGAATTTTGGCTCCTACAGCCCGTTCACCTCGTCGCGATACCAGAGGGGCGACGATCCGCGCTCGGCGGGCTACTACCACGCGGACGCCACGCTCGCGGCCGGGATCAAATACGTGTGGCACTCGCGGCACAGCAGCCAGTACGCGTTCGACTTCCCGCTGGCGGCGCGGGAGCTGCGCGACGGCGGCAAGGTGTGGGCCTTCAGCAGGTACACGAGCGTGGCCTCGAACGGCAGGATCCAGTGGAAGTGGCATCCGGACGCCCTGTGGGAGGAAATTTCGGAGGACAAGCTCGCGGCGCTCGCGGAGAACTGGCAGTATGGCATGTTCGCCCAGCACTTCGCGTACTACGGGGCCGACTACCGCTACTCCGGCAGGGACGTCAAGGCGCTGCGCCTGCTCCAGAACTGGCAGGACGACAAGCAGGAGATACTCGTCGCGCGCACGTCGCGGCTGCTCGAATACGCGACCATGCAAAAATACGTGGAGTACGAGGCGTCCGCGTCGCCCGACGGCATAGCGCGCATCAACGTGCTGGCCGTGCGCGACCCGCTGTTCCCCGACGAGGCGCCGGACGTCGCCAGGCTCAGGGGGCTGACGTTCTACTGCGACGACCCGGCGCTCGTTTCGCTCCATATAAACGGCGAGCGCGTTGACGCGCACGAGATAGTCAGGAACGGCGCGGACAGCACGGGGCGCAAGAGCATCGGCATAAGGTGGTTTGAGCCGGACCATACGGACTATGCGGCGCCTTATTAGGGGTTAGGG
>JAISFK010000041.1 GCA_031263625.1 Clostridiales bacterium | reverse complement strand
GGTGAAATACCGCAACGCCCCCAAGGCGGGCGGGCTGGCGGATTTTGCCCGCAAGTTTGGCCGCTCCGGCGCCGGCAGCCTGATCATCACTAAGGATACGCTGGAGAGGCGGGAAGATGCTGTTTCCGTGCCGTATTGGTGCATGAACGGGTAGACGCTGGCGCAAGGCTGCCGCCGGCTCTGAAACGCCATGTCGGCGCCAGCGGCCGACGCTGGGCATGAAGCGCGCCGGGGGGCGGCGGCGCCGGGCGGCAGGATCCCCAGTCCCGCCGCTCTCCGCCGCCCCTCGCCCGCCGCTTTCCGTTCGCCGTTCCGCGCCCGGCCCTATGGCACCAGCGATTCGTACTTCGCGATGGCGAGCGTGAGATCCGCTATGTCCACCTCGCCGTCGCGATTGATGTCGCAGCGCGCGACAAGAGGGCTCGCCCATTCGGGGCTTGACGCGCCCATGCCCAGATAGTGGCGCACATAGTCCACGTCCACGAGCGTCACGAGCCCGTCCAGGTTTATGTCGTACTTGCTCGCCACGCGCAGCGCAACCGACGCGACCGCAGGGCTGATCGAGGCGTCCGCGCCGAACGGCTCGCCGCCGTCCCAGTAGCTTATGTCGAGGTGGCTCAGCAGCAACGAGACGATTTTTGCCTCTGCGCCGGCGCCGGCCGCGGCCTTGACCGCGACCTCCAAAACCGCGCCCGATATGTCAAGCGTCGTGCCCGGATTCGCGTAAATGATCACGGAATATGTTTCGTAGCCCTCGCCGATCGGCGGCACGGGGTTTTCGTCCCCGCCCGGATTGACGAGGATGACGGCTTTGCCAATCAGGCCCGGCGGCAGCTCGAAGCTGACGGCGCCGCCCTCCGCTGCGGAGGCCGGGTCGAGATCCGCGAGCCTCGCGCTCAGGCGCAGGCTTATCATGCCCACGTCCTCCAGATCGCTGCCCCTCACCTCAAATTTCAGCTCCGGCGCGGCGCCGGCCTGAATGTCCTCGGCTATCAGGCTCACGTCCGCGCTCTCCGCGTACACGCCGCCGCCCATCTTTTTGGGCGCCGCCGCGCCGCCATCCGCAGGTTTGCGCTCCAGCCCGCGCAGCGCGCGCCTGAGCGCGTCGATCAGCTCCAGGATCTTGGGCGGGACATCGGCAAGCGCCTCAAGCGGCTGCCCGTCGCCGTCGGCGGCGATGGCCGCGGCCCCCGCAGCCCCCGCGACGCCAGCGACGCCCGCCGTGCCATAGGCCGCGCCCGCAGCGCCCGGCGCGCCCGTGCCGCCGTAATTCTCCGCCACATACTCCCACGCCTCCGCGACGGCGCTCCGCAACGCGGCCCACGTGCCATCGGTGTACAGGCCGCCGTCCAGCCCGGCGGCCTCGATCAGCAGCCCGATCAGCTCCTCCAGGGCGCTGTCGCTCCCGTCGGGCAGGGCCAGCCCGCCAATCGCCTCGCCCAGCGCGGCCGCCGCCAGATCCACGGTTGCCTGCGCGGCGTCCTGATCTTCCAGCGCGGCTGCGGCAGCCGCGAGCGCCGCGAGGTAGGCGCCCCTCGACGCCTCATCGAACACGTCCGCCTCGATCGCGGCCGCGTTGTCCAGCAGCGAGGCCAGCAGGCGCTTGTCCGCGGGCTGCTCGGGATCGTCGGGATCGTCGGGATCTTCCGGATCCTCGCCGCCGCCCGCGTACTTTGCCGGCCATTCCTTCACCGCGTCGCCCCTGTAGAGGAGCACGTCGTTGAAGTATACGGCGTAGCCCTCGCTCGCGCCCTTCTGCGTCACGCCTGCCAGAAATCCCATCGTGCCGGACAGCGTGTCGGATATGAACTCCATCTGGCGGGTCGGATCGTCGGCGGAGTTGGGCTTCGAGCGGTCCCCGACGCTGGAGTCCAGCCGCAGCGACGCGACGGGCTCGTCCATGTCGTCATAGTAGAAGGAGTAGGCCAGCTTCGTCGCGGACTCGAACTCGTATCGCACCGCGACGCGGTGCCACTTGCCCGCCTCCGGCTTGATGAACGCGGAAGGGCCGCGCTCGTCGAGGCCGGTCGTCCGAACCTCCATGCCGCCGTTCCAGTCGGTGTTCGCGACGGCGTGCCGCATCCAGCCGTTGTATAGCAGTTGCAGCGTGGGCGACGTGCCAGCGGACGTCGCGAAGAACGAAAACTCGAACACGTATGGCTGGCCCGCCCTGATCTCGCCGAGCGCGGCGGGCGACGCCGTGTTGAGGAAGTAGAGATCCTGCGACACCTTCAGCAGACGGTCGGCCTCGCCCAGATAGAAGGCGTCCGACGGCTCCGGCTGCACGATGGCCGCGGTCTGCGTGTACGAACCGTCGCTCGGCAGGCTGAACCCGCAGTCGCCCGATGCGAATGTCTTGCCGGCATCCAGGCCGTCGAACGAGCCGTCCAGGATCTCGTCCCTGGGTATGGGCGTGTACACCCACACGTCGTCGTAATAGTACGTGCTGCGGCCGGTGCCCGGATCCGCGATCATCTGCAGCATCAGCCCGCCCAGCGGCAGGTAATTTCGCGCGCCGTCCGCGTTCATCGTCGCGGCGCCGAGCTGCCTGCCGTCGTAGAATATTTCGTATGAAACGTAGTTCGTGGCCGAGTCGATCCGGATCTTCGCCTTGATCTGGTGCCACTCGCCGGGGTCGAGGGTCGCCCTGTCGCCGTCGCCGCTCCACTGCGGCTTGAACCTGTTGCCGCCCCCGCTGTTCGAGTATATGGGCGTCCAGGAGTCCAGCAGCGCCAGCTTGGGCGCGGAATTGGAGTCCTCGGCCATTATCTTGTAGTCCACGTAGTACCACGTGTCGTACTCGAACGAGCCTATGGCGCTCGCCGGTATCCTGAATTCCGGGGATGCGGTGGCGCCGGCCATTTTCAGCACCTTTCCCTGCGTGCCGTCCGCGTTCCTGTCCTCGACGGCCGCCGCGTCCGCGCCGTATGTGGAATAGGCGCTGCCGTACACGCCGTCGCCGTCCGCGTCAGCGCCCTCAAAGTCGTTGTCGAACAGGAACGTGTATTCCTCGACGGACGGCTTTGGCTCAAAGCTGCGCTCAAACGGGTTGCTGTACTCGTCCTCGCTGAATATGACGAACACCGGCTTTTCGCTGATCTCGACGCGAAGCTTGCCGCCCTCTATCATGCCCGTCGCGTCAGATCTGGCGCCCCATTTCGCCTTGTCGCGCAGCGCCACGAGCGTCGCGCTCTCCATGCCCTCGGGCAGCTCCAGCTCGTAGCCCTGCGCGTTGGCGCCGCCCTGGTCCCCTAGGGACGTGGGCAGCCAGAGCGCGTAGGCTATGTCGCTGCTGTCCTCGTACTCGAATTTCAGAACCCACGGGCCGCTCGTTTCGACGTCGCCCGCCCCGCCGCCGCTCTGCGCGTGGCCGCCATCCTCCACGACTTCGACCCTGTCGAGCGCCGCGCCGCCAAGCGCGCCGCTCATCGTGTTCACGTAGTACCACGACGGCTTGAAGTCCACCGAGCCCTGCGTGCCGTATACCATGCCGCATGTCGCGAATCGGCCGGGGTTGTCCGGGTTGCCGCTCGTGTCGGGCATCATGAACTGCTGGGCGCGGTCTATGCCCGCCGCCGCCAGCAACAGGTACTCCCTCACGAGCCAGCGGCCCTGCACCTCTGGGCCGGTCAGCCCCGCGTTGACGGTGGCGCTGACGGTGGCGCTCTGCGGCGAGCCCTGCGCGGAATCCCACCCGAACTCAGAGAGCCAGATCTCCTTGTCGGGGAAATACTCGTCGCGGAACCTGACGAAATCGCCGATCCTCTCGTAAAGGTGGTCGGCCTCCGGCGAGAGGCCGGACGCCGCGTTGCCGTCCGGGCAGTAGTAGTGGCCGTTCAGCACGTCGAACGGGTACTTCGCGTAGCCTTCGAGGGAGCCGCCGTGCGCCGCCATCCACTGCTCCTCCGTCCTGTTGGCGTCGAACCACTTCATCATGTCGGACACGAACTGGAGGCACGTCCAGTCCCTGCCGCTGTACGGCGTGTCGTAGATGATGCCGGCGAGGCCGCCCAGCACGAGCTTCGCGCCGGGGTCCGCCTGCTTGACGCCGACGCCGGGGCCCATTGTGCCCATGTGCCCGTCGTAGTCCGCGCTCGTCATTGCCGCGAACTGCGCGCCGGAGAACGCGCCCAGGTTCGGCTCGTTGTAGTTTTCAAAATACTCCACGTAGCCGAGGCCGATCTGCTTGGCCGTGCCCGCCGCGACGCGGACTAGCCCGGGATCGATGTCCTTGTTGCCGCCGTAGCGCGCCGCCAGCTGGAACATGCTCTGCGCGTGCGCGAGGTACGAGGACGGCTTCGTGCTCTCGCCGCCCGGATCCTGGTAAGACGGCCTGCTCGACGCGCCGATCGCGCCGCCCTGCATGCATATGGCCGCCGTGATCCCCTTGTCAAAGAGGGACTTGTAGTAGCCGTCGAACGAGCCCCAGCTGTTGATGAACGTGGCCTGCGGCGACATCGAGGCGGCCGAGCTGTCCTTCTGGCCGTTCCCGTCCGCCTGGTCGCCCGCCGTCCACTCGGTCCAGCCCCAGTTGTGGTACTCGCGCAGCGTGCCGAGCGGCTCGTATGTGGCCTGGTTCTCCGTAAAGAAGCTGTTCGTGCCGACAAAATCGCGGAAGCTCAGCCCCTGCCCGCCGGTGACGGGCGTGCCCTCCGGCGCCTTGTGATCCTCGAGGCGCCAGGGGTCGTCGTCCGCATAGTCCTCGCCGGAGCCCTCGGCCTTCGTGCCATACAGCAGCACCTCCGCGATGGCGACGTCGCAGTAGTAGATCTTGGAAAACACGCCGTACTGCTCGCTCGCCCATGAGTACATGGAGTCCGTCCCCGGCTCGCTGCCGCTCGTCTTGACGAATCTCAGGCCGGACGCCCTGTAGCCCTGCGGGCTCTCCGGCGACGCCAGATCGATGAGCGCCCAGGCGTTCGCGTTTTGCGCGGCGTATGAGCCAAGGAGCGCGCCGTCGGCGGCGTACACCTCGATCGCGCCGCCCTGCGCCTCGTATGGGGCGCTCCCGTCCAGCGTGTACGTCGAGGGGCAGTACGCGGGGCCGTCGAATATCCATACCTTTTCTATGAAGTATTCGCTCGACTCGCCGAATTTCAGGCTCGCCGCGTTGTTGCCGTCCGCGTAGAACGACGCGCCCGGCGTCCGCCAGACATTGTCGTTGCTGGTGGCGGCGGGGTCAACCGACGGCTTGGCGATGTTGCCCGCGGAGCCGTCGGGCGGGTATCCCGTCATGCCCGCGTATTCGTCAAATAGCCTGAACTTGTTGTCGGCGGGCTCCTCGCCGGCCATCTCCAGCATCTTTTTCGTGACCTGGATATAGCCCGCCTCGCCGTCCGCCATTGTGCCGTATGCCGAGCCGCTGCCGGGCGCCTCGCCGGCTGCAGCATCGCCGTCGCCCGCTTCGCCGGCCGGCGCCATGGACAGCATCATGGCGACCGCGAGCGCGAGCGCCGCCGCTCTTTTCCGATTGCCGATTCCCATTGCCCGTTTTGGCGTTTCCATTGGCTTCCCTTTCATTGGATTACCTCCGCTTTGATTATTTGCGCATGACTATTAATGCTGATAAAATAATGTTACTGTAAGTTTTATGAATTAATAGTCAAGCAATTATGTGATAAAATAATGTGAAAGTGATTTCTGTCAATTATCAGTTTAGTTCAAACGGTCGTCATTGTCAAGCTGTTTTGAAATAAATTCTAAATTTCGCGCACATTTGCCTCATCGTTTTGATTATATTCGGCCTTGTGCGTTGATAGCCCATTTGCGGCAATATTGGAGCCGGCGGGCGCTTTGCCCGCTTGTGTCAAGCAAGCCAATTACAAAATAAAGCAAATTTGTTCGGCGCAGCCGATCCCGGCTATTGCAAAAAGGCGCGGCATCGCCTAAAATAAGTTTGAATAAGTTTGAATAAGCTTGAAAACGGAGGTTTTGGGACATGCTAAAGGATTTTGGCAAAGAGGCCCTCGACATTGTCATACAGGCGGGCCAGTCCAACGCGGAGGGGTGCGGGATCGGGCCTGCGGACGATCCGTTCATGCCGAGCGGCGACATCCTCTATCTGGACAGCGGCTTCATGATCTTTCCCGCGTGCGAGAGGATATGGTCGAACGACATCGTGGGGGATTTTTCCCTGGCGTTCTGCTCGCGCTACATAGCGGACGGCAGGCTGGGCGCGGGCCGGAAGTTGCTGGTCGTGCGGGCGGCCGTCGGCGGGACGGGCTTTCTGGACAATCGCTGGAAGCCGAGCGACGATCTGTTCCTGCAGATGCTGGAGATGGCAAAGACCGCCGTCGAACTCAGCCCTCGCAACAGGATCGCCGCGTTTCTGTGGCACCAGGGCGAAACGGACGCCACGCTGGGCGCGGGGCGGGAAGAGCACCTTGGCCGCTTGGCGGCGCTCGTGGGCATGGTGCGGGACGCGTTCGGCTGCTCGCGCGCGCCGTTCGTCGCCGGCGATTTTGTCGGCCAGTGGAAGGAAGACAACCTCGACATGTGCGCGCCCGTTGTCGAGGCTGTGCGGGACGCCTGCGCCCGGCTCGACAACGCGCGCTTCGTGGAGACGGCTGGGCTGCAGTCCAATGACCAGCGGATCGGGAATGGCGACACGATACACTTTTGCAGGGACGCCCTGAACAAGCTCGGCGAGCGCTACTACAGCGCGTTCGCCGACGCTGAAGCCGAGGCCGAGGCGGCTGCGGCCGCAGGCGCCAAAGCCTGAACGGTCGCGGCCGCAGCTGCAACGGCGCGCGAATAGCTGCGCGGACGAATCGGCATGGAAGCGAACGAATCGACGCAACCCCTTAAGAACCCCATGTGTCTGTCTGGTATTTATACTCGTGTTCGATTGGAAATTCCGACCGCAAATTGCGGTCGGACAGACAGACCTGAAGCATGAAAGCAGGATGCAGCAAAGGCGCGGGCGTTGCAGGCGGACGACAAAATTTTTTCGCAAAGGGGGCTGGTCAGCGCATGCCGCGACGTGCTATGATAGACTTGGAAAGGTGGTGGCAAACCCTCCATGGGAAAGTCTGTCAGAGAGTTTTCCGGCAGAGCGATCAGTTCTGAGGACATAGAGACAATAAAATGGGTGCGCGGGGCATACCCCAAGCTGAGCCTGACGGAGTTTGCGGGC
>JAISFK010000007.1 GCA_031263625.1 Clostridiales bacterium | reverse complement strand
CGCCCGGCGACATCGGCGCCCTGCGCGCCGGCCCGTTTCGGGCGAAAGCCAGTTCCCGCATATTGGACACCATGTTGGCCAGCCGCTCCGCTTCCGACGTGATCGCGTCGAGGTCGCGGACGGTCTGCGGGTCGGCCCCGGATTTTTTCAGCTCCCGCGAGATCAGCTCTGTGTAGCCCGACATCACCGCCAGCGGCGTCCGCATTTCGTGCGATATCGTGTTCATCAGATCCGTTTTGAGCCGGTTCACCCGCTCCAGGGCGGCGTTGTCGGCAAGCAGAAACTGCTCCTTCGCCAAAGCGCCGGCATAGGTTCGGGAGAGCATGACGCACTGGCTGAGGATCAAAAACAGATTGGACGCGGCGCCCGGCATAAACAGCGCGTCGCCCAGAAAAAGTTTTGTAAGAGGCGCCCACACGATGAATATCGCAAGGGCGATCAGGTACAGCCCGCTGTACACATTTTCCGTCCGGCGCACGGAGCGCGCCGCACCCGCCATCGCCATAATCATTGGAATCAGGCAGACAAACGTGTACGCCACGCCCGTAACATTAAACGGCATGAACAAAGACAGCGCGGCGGGAATCGCCAACGTCGCCGCGTAAATCGCCCGGCGCGGAAAGCCTTTGACCGGCAGACGGAACACGGCGTGGGTAAAGAGAACCAGCGCCGCCGCGTGCAGCGGCAAAAGAGCGATATAGATGTGCGCGAGTTTCGCGCCCAAGCCGCCCGGCATCAAAAACTGCAAGGGGCCGTTGGTTTCCATCGCAAAACGGGCAAACACGATCAGGCACATCACGGCAAAAATCAGATAGACCTTCTCTTTGCGCCGATGCAAGAACAAAATCAAATGATACAGGCACATGGCCAGCACAACGCCCAGAAAAACGGCAAACCACGCCATGCGGCCCATCACGTCCGGTTGCAGGACGCCGGGGCGGCCCATTTCCACGCTGTAAGACAGCCCGCCCCCGACCCATTCATAATTGGCCGCCCATATGACAATCTCCGCGCGCCCGCCTTCCGTCGAAAACGGGACCAAGGCGTTGCGCACCGAGGATACGGTGCTGTCTCTTGATGTCCCGACCGCGCCCGCCTCGAAAACGTTTTCTCCGTTGATCCGAACCGCGTCGGCGTCGGGGATTTCAGGTATATGCAGCATGAGCATGGGTTCCTCGGTCAGAATCGTCAGCCGATATGTCGCAAAGCCCTCCGCAGGGAAACCCGCGTCGCTCCACATCGACGGCACATTGGCAAGCGTCCCGCCGTCCGGGACGCCCGCGGCGAAGTCCTCCGGCGCGTAAAGATGGCCGAAGTAAAACTCCCACTCGCCGTCAAGCGGATAGATCAGGCTGCCAAAGTCCGCGCCCGCGAGGTCGAGAACGCCGCCCGCCGCCTCCGCTTCCCCTATGCGGCGCGGGACGGAAACGGCGCAGAACGCCGCGCCGGATATGAGCAGGATGGCAAGCAGGGCGAGCACAAAAGTGGCCTTCGCGTTATGTTCATTCGTCACGCGCGGGAGCCTCCTTTTTTGGTCGGCGTTTTTTTATTCATCTTCATTGTCGGTCATGGATTTTCCGGCGGATGGCAACATCGGCTTGCGCCGCGCCGCGCTACGGGTTGATCACCACCTTGTCGCCCTCGCGCAGGCCGGACACGATCTCCACGCCGTTGCTCCCGTAAAGCCCGGCGACGACCTCCGTCTTGACCAGCTCCGGCTGGGGCGCCTGGGTTTGGCTCGGCGGCGGCCACAGCTGAAAGCCGAATAGCACTAACGGCTCGCGCGGCTCGCGCGGGGCCGCAGCGCTTTCAGGCGAGCCGGAGCCGGGCGCCTCGGAAAGCGCGCCCCCGCCGGCCCCGCCAGGCGCGCCAGACGCGCCGGCGCCATCGGCATCGCCCGCAGCGGCGCCGGGCTCGCCAGCAGCGCCCGCGTCGCCGTCGCCGGCGGCGGGCGGGTCCTTCATCACGTAGACATACGTCCTGCCGCCCTCGTTTATGATCAGCTGGGCGGGAACGCTTATGGCGTCCCGCACTTCCTCGATGGTGACATCGACGTCCGCAGAGTAGCCGGTTTTCAGCTGCTCGTCGGCGTCCTCGACGAGGATCTCGACTGGCACGACGACCTCCGTGTCGGAGCCGCTCTCCTTCTCGAAGGACGTGGCCGCGATCCTCGTCACGGTGCCCGCGTATACCCTGTCCGGCAGGCCGTAGGGCGTTATCTCGGCGCGCTGCCCCAGCTTGAGCAGGGGCGCGTCGTATTCCGATATGTCCGCCCTGACGACGACGGAGGACATGTCCTCCAGCGTTATCACGGCGCTGCTGCGCGACGCCGTGGCGCCGTCCGCCACGCCCACGTTCGACACGTTGCCGTCCACGGGGCTCGTCAGGCTCTGGATCAAGTCCGCCATGTCCTCGTCGATCTGGCTTATCTCTATGCGCGCCATCTCGGCCGTGTTCTGCTGCTGCTCGTACCTCAGCGCGTTGGCCTCGTCGCCCAGCTTGTCCCGCGCGTTCGCGAGCCGCTTCTGCGCGTCGGCCAGCTGCGTCTTCCTGTACTCGAGATCCCTTTCCGCGCTCGCCTTCTGGAGCAGCAGGTCCGACAGCGTTTCCTGCGCGTTCTTGTAGGCCGACACCGCCGTGTCGTACTCGTCCTGCGTCGCGAACGCGTTCTCCAGCAGCTCCCCGTACCTGTCCATCGTCTTTTGGGCGTCGTCCACGCGAATCTGTTGCTGGTTGATCCGAATCTGCCGGGCGCTGATGTCGTTTTCCGCGTCCGCGACGCTCTTTTTGGCCGCGTCCACGTCCGATATGTACTGCAGCAGCTCGTTGCCGGTCGCCGACATGGCGGCGTTCTGGGCGTTGAGCTCGGCGTTTTTCAGGTTGATTTCGGCGATGGCCCGCTTGCGCTCCAGCGCGTCCATCTCGGCGGCTATGTCAAAATCGACGAGCGCCTGGCCGCGGGACACTGTGTCGCCCTCCTTGACGTGCACGGCGGACACCTTCTGCGACGTCTTGACGTACAGCGCCACGCTCTCCTTCGCGGCGACGTTGCCCGTGCCGGCCACGACGGTGCGCACGTCGGAGCGGGCCGCGTCCAGCGTGAGGTATTCCTTCGCGATCCCGCGCGTCGGCAGCCAGTAGTTGATGTAGAAGTAGCGGCCGGCCGCGCCGAGCGCCGCGAGGACGATCAGGAAGACGAGAAACTTCATGAAAGCGGCCAGGCGGCCGCGCCTCCTCCTGCGCTTTGCGGCGGGCGGCCGCGCGGGCTTGGGCCCCTGTGCCGCCACAGCCGCAACCGCAGCGGCTGCCGCCGTGGCGGGCGCGGCGGCCGCGGGCGAGCCTGCGCCGCCGCCATTGGCGCCGCTGGCGTTGGCTCCGCTGGCCCCGCTGGCGCCGTTGGCGTTGGCGCTATTGGCACCGCCGGCGCCGTTGGCGTAGGCGCCGCCGTCGCCGACAGCCCCGCCGTCGCCGAAAAGGCCGCCGCTGAAGCCGCCGCCATCGCCGCCTAAGCCGCCCATGCCGCCGCCTCCGCCGAGCGAGCCGGCCTCGCCGCCGCCGCCCGCGGATGCCCCCGCCCTCGCGGCCCTCGCCGCCGCATTGCCCGTATCGTAGCCCGCCGCCGCTGCGGCGCTTTTGCTGCCATCCATATCGCACTCTCTCATTCCGCGCCCCTCTTTGAGCGCTTCAAGCATCTATAGTATATATATCTCACTCCGCGCTCTTGAGCGCCTCGACCATGTTTATCCTGCGCAGCTTGACGCTCGTGAGCATGTTGACCGCGGCGGAGAAAAAGGCGGTCAGCGCGATGGCGTACAGGTAGCTTGCGGGCCTCACCTCGCGGCTGAACATCATGATGTCGGTTTCGGCCGTCATGATGATGTAGAAGTGCAGGGCGATCCCCAAAACAATGCCCGCGCCGGCGCCGACCGCGGTGAGCGCCGCGTTCTCCCTGTAGACGTATGCGGAAACCTCCCCGTCGAAGAACCCCAGCACCTCTATCGTCGCCAGCTCCCGTATGCGCTCGCCGATGTTGATGTTCGTGAGGTTGAGCAGCACGACGAGCGCGAGCGCGGCGGCGGACAGTATGAGGATCAGCACGATGAAGTTCAGGTTGCTCACGATGTCCCTGAACACGCTCATGATGGACGACGAGAGCAGCACCGCGGCCACGTACTTCCTGTCCAGCACCTCGCCCACGAGCGACTGGAACTCGTCCGTGCTCAGCTCGCCGAACAGCACGTAGATCAGGTTGTACTCCGGCTCCTTGCCGTAGATGGACGCATACGCGCCCGGCGACATGTAGACGTAGTGCTGGGCGTATGTCTCCGTTATGGCCGTGATGGGCACGCCGATCCGCCTGTTGCTGTCGTCCGCGATGTAGAACGTGTCGCCGGCCGACACGCCCAGCAGCCTCGCGAGCTTTTCCGACAGGACGGCGCCCTCGTCCTCCAGCTGGATGCCCTGCTGGCTCTGCCTGTCCCGAAGCTGCACGTAGCTGGGGAAGGCGTCCGGCGACTCTGGGACGATGAAGTTCACGGGTATGTCGGCCCTGTCGCGGCTGTCGCTGCCGGCGTCAACCGTCTTGTGCCTGACCTTCGCCACGCCGCGCGCGACGCCGCTTTTCGCGCACAGGTCCTCGACGGACGCCAGATCCTGGGCCTTGGACGTGTCCGTGAACGATATGGACATGTCGTACAGGTTTATCTGCTCGAACTGCTTGACGAGCATCCCGTCGATCGAGTCGCGCAGGCCGAAGCCCGTCACAAGGAGGGCCGTGCAGCCGGATATGCCGGCCACCGTCATGAAAAACCGCTTCTTGTAGCGCACGATGTTTCGGACGGTCACTTTCTGTATGAACGACAGCGAGCGCCACAGCGGCGCGACGCGTTCCAGCAGGATCCCCCTGCCGACCTTGGGCGGCTTGGGGCGCATGAGCGTGGACGGCGAGGCGCGCAGCTCGTTGGCGCCCGCCAGCACGGTCGCGAACAGCGTGCTGAACGCGGCGAACAGTATGCCCATGAGCCAGAACCCGCCGCTCAGCGGCGTCAGCGGCTCTGGCAGCGCGTAGTACATGCCGTAGGCGGATATGATGGCGACGGGGAACAGGCTCATCCCGACGAGCCCGCCCAGCAGCCCGCCCGAAATGGTCGGTATGACGGCGTATATCAGGTATTTCGACATGATCTTGGAATTGCCGTAGCCCATCGCCTTCAGGGCGCCGATCTCCGTGCGGCGCTCCTCCACGAGGCGCGTCATGGTCGTGAGGCAGACGAGCGCGGCGACGATGAAGAATATGAGCGGGAACACGCGGCCTATCGCCTCTACCTTGTCAGAATCCTCGAAATAGCCGGAGTATCCCGGATTGCCGTCCCTGTCCCACACGTACCAGGACGGCTCGTCCAGGTCGTCGAGGGCGGCCCGCGCGCTCTCTATGCGCTCGAGCGCCGCGTAGAGCAGGCCGGTCGCGTCCTCCTGGTCGCCGGTCGCGCTGCCGCGCTGGCGATCCAGCTCGTCCAGGCTGCTGTATGCCTGGATGTACGCCGATATCACGTCGGACTCGGCGTTTCGGAGGGACTCCTTCTCGGCGGTCAGGGTCGCGCGCGTCGCGGCCAGCCTGCCCCGCTGGAGCCGGAGCTCGGCGGCGCTCGCCTCCAGCGCCCTGACGCCGTCTTCCGCGAGCTCGATGCTTTCCATGGCCTCGCGCCGCTTTTGCGCGATGTCCAGCCGCGCGGCCGCGATCTGCGCGAGCGCGTCGGACGCGGAAGCGCCGGATCCGGATACGGAGGAGCCGGACGCAGAGGCGCCGGACGCAGAGGAGCCGCCAGAAGCGCCCGCGCCGTCTGCAGCGCCGGCGCCGTAGCCCGCGCTGTCTGAAGCGCTCGCGCCTGATCCGCTCGCGCCCAAGCTGCCCGCGCCTGCGGCCAGCAGCTGCGCCTCCTGGCTCAAAAGGCTTGCGGAGGCCAGATCCAGCTCCGGCAGCGCGGCCCGCAGCTCGGCGAGCGTGTCCTCGAGCGCCGACGCCTCAATGCCAACGCGGCGCTCCGCGGCGTCAAGCGCCGCCGTCGCCGCGCCGAGCTGCGCCTCCGCCTCCGCGACGCCCGCGCGGCCGCCGAGTATCTCGCCCTGCTTCGCGGCCAGCTCCCCGGACGACGATCTGATCGACTGCTCGGCCTCGGCCAGCTCGCCCTCCGCGCCGCTATACGCGTCGGCCGCTTCGGCGAGCGCGTTGCGCGCCTCCCGCTCCTGCTCGTCGAGGATTTTGCGCGCGCCGGAGGTCAGCTCCATGAAGCGCTCGGACGACCGCACCTCGCCCAGCGCCTCCAGCCCGTCCACGACCGGCGCCACGAGCTCGTCGTATGCGTCCTCGAAGCTGGGCAGGGCCATCGCGCCGGCGACGGTGACGAACGCCTCGCTGTACACGTTCTGGCGAAAATTGCCGGACGGGATCAGCATGTAGCAGTCCACCTGGCCGTCGCCGATGGACGCCGAGCCGCGCTCGGTGGATATGTAGTACGGCGATTCGACGACGCCGCTCACCGTGAACCGCGTGTTTCTGAGATAATTGCGCATGTCGGTCTTTTTGCCGCTTTCGAGCGTCAGCGTGTCGCCGACGCCGAGGCCGAGATACAGGAGCAGGCTGGATTCCACGGCCGCCTCGTCGTCCGACTGCGGCA
>JAISFK010000113.1 GCA_031263625.1 Clostridiales bacterium | reverse complement strand
CGCAACCGGCGGGCGCCTGCGCGCGCGGCCGGCGCACTCCCGTGCGCGGCTGGCGCTCGCCATAGCGATTGGCGGGGGCGCCTGCCGCCGCAGCAAAAAGCAAGGGCCGCCGCGCCTCGCAGCACATGCGAGGCGCGGCGGCCCTTTTCGCGGTCTTCGCGGTCAGCGCGATCAGCGGCTCCCTGGCTCCCTTTTGCGGCCTTTGCGGCCCTTTTTGCGTTCAGCGCGATCAGCAACTCCCTCGCCCCCCTTTCGCGGCATTCGCGGCCATTTTCGCGATCAGCGCGATCAGCAGCACTCTGGCGCAAGCCTGCGCAAGTTGGCGCCGGGGCCTGCGCCGGGGCCGGCGCCGCGAATCGGTGTTGCAGCGGGCATGGGTTTGCGAATATAATAGTGGCAAATCCATTATATTCCCATAGGAGGCAATGCCATGCAGAAGCCCGAATTGAAGAAATCCTACAAGCTGTTCATCGGCGGGAAGTGGAAGGACGCGTCCGACGGCGCGGTCTACGACGTGTATTCCCCCGCCACCGGCGAGAGGCTGACCCAGTGCGCGCAGGCGTCCGCCGCGGACGTGGACGAGGCCGTACAGGCGGCGTGGAAGGCGTTCCCGGCCTGGAAAAAGACGAGCCCGGCGGAGCGGCAGGCCCTGCTGAACAAAATCGCCGGCATCATCGACGCGAACAGGGACGCGCTCGCCGCGATCGAAACGATCGACAACGGCAAGCCGATCCGCGAGACCATGAACATCGACGTGCCCGTCGCGGCCGACCACTTCCGCTACTTCGCGGGGGCCATCCGCACGGAGGACGGCCGCGCCCAGATGCTGGACGAAAACACGCTCAGCATCGTCCTGCGCGAGCCCATCGGCGTCGTCGGCCAGATCGTGCCGTGGAACTTCCCGCTGCTCATCGGGTCATGGAAGCTCGCGCCCGTGCTCGCGAGCGGCTGCTGCACGGTGTTCAAGCCGTCAAGCCACACGTCGCTCAGCATACTCGCGCTCGCCGAGCTGATCCAGGACGTCCTGCCGCCGGGCGTGTTCAACGTAGTGACCGGCTCCGGCGCGAAGTCCGGCAACTGCATGCTCGAGCACGAGGGCTTCGCGAAGCTCGCCTTCACCGGCTCCACGGACGTCGGCTACGCCGTGGCCGGGGCCGCGGCGGGCAAGCTCATACCCGCGACGCTGGAGCTGGGCGGCAAGTCGGCCAACATTTTCTTTGACGACTGCAACATGGACATCGCCTTCGACGGCCTGCAAATGGGCATCCTGTTCAACCAGGGCCAGGTCTGCGCGGCGGGCTCGCGCGTGTTCGTGCAGGAGGGGATCTACGACGAGTTCGTGGCCAGGGCGGCCGAGGCGTTCGACAAGATCAGCGTGGGCGACCCGCTCGACCCCGCGACGCAGATGGGGGCGCTCATCTACGAGTCCCACATGAACGACGTCCTCAAGTACATCGAAATCGCGAAGAAGGAGGGCGCGAGGGTCGCTGCCGGGGGCTTCCGCGTAACGGACGGCGGCCTTGGGAAGGGCTTCTTCGTCCGGCCGACGCTGCTCGTGGACGCCACGAACGACATGCGCGTGGCCCAGGAGGAGATCTTCGGCCCCGTCGCCGCCGTAATCAAGTTCAGGGACGAGAGCGAGGTCGTCGAGATGGCCAACGATTCGGCCTACGGCCTGGCCGGGGGCGTGTGGACGCAGGACATAAACCGCGCGATCCGCGTCGCCAGGGCCATCGACACAGGGCGCATGTGGGTCAACATGTACAACGCGGTCCCGGCGGGCGCGCCGTTCGGCGGCTACAAAAAGTCCGGGTACGGGCGCGAGACTGACAAGGTGATACTGGAGCACTACACCCAGATGAAAAACATCATGATCAACCTCAGCCAGAGCCCGTCGGGCTTCTACTGAGCCAGGCTGATAGGGCGGGCTACTAGGGCGGGCTGCGCCGGCTGAACCTGCTTGGCTCGCCGAGCCAGCTGGCTCCGCTGGAGCCGCTGGTTCGCCGGGCCTGCCGGGCGCATGTCTGGCGCGTGTCTGGCGAGCGCGGCAAATACGAGCGGCACTGTTGGGGGCGGCCAATTTATGGCCGCCCTTCTGTTCGTTCGGCTCGCCCGCCGCCTCCTGCTGTTTTGCGCGTTTGCATGTTCGCGCGCTGCGCTTTCGCGCGTTTGCCGCGATGCTGCAGCGCGCTTCAGCCGCCGCAGCCGCCGCAGCCTTGGTATATTACCTCTCCGGTTCGCATCACTTCACCAACAAAACCTATCGGATCATCCGCGCTGTCAAGCAAATGCGGCTCTATCCTGCCGTCAATGTCCCAGGTAAAATGCCACAAGCGGGATGCCGTTTTTTGCCAATCGCCGATGAAGCCGTCAAATATGACAGCGATATCAATATCGCTGTCTTCGGTCGGATCCCCATTCGCATACGAGCCAAAGAACACAATCACAGATGGCGAAAACTCGCTAATTACCGAGGCGGCGTATCTTGTCGCATAGGCCAAAGCCGCTTTTTTATCCAACATAGAAACTCCCCCGTCTGTTCAATAAATCGTTCGCAGTCCTCAACCGTTGCGCTGCCTAAAACCCGTTCTTTATACTATTCTCGATTAAGATTCCGCCCAAAATCTTTGGGCGGGTTGCGGAAAATAGTATTTACTAATCCGCTTTCAAGGTTATGTTTTTAATGCGGATTAGTATTATACTCAGGATACCTGGCCTCAATACTCATAGGGCTTATATTTTCTATCAGATTCTTCTGCTCGTCGGAAAGCTCGCTTGCAACGCTCGCCAGATTCGCCAGCCGGACAAGGCTATGGATTTTGGGCGGCATTTCGCCCTCGGCGCAGGAAATCTGTATAACCGCTTTTAGCGCCTTTTCGACCGCTTGCTGGCACATAAAGCCTATATACCGATACTTCTTGCTGGCCAGAAGAGATTTGGCCGTGTCTAAATCGTCATAGGCAATTTCCAGCCACAGCGTTGCTTTACCGTTAATGGGCTCGCCGGATGCGGCCAATGGTTTCGCTTCGTCGTCCATATGAATCCCCCCCTGCCACAAATTATACCATAAGCCGCCATAAAAATGGACATCATAAAATGGCAAAAAATGGCGCGGCTGGGGTCGCAACTGGTCGTGTCGGTCGTAGCTGGGGTCGCGGCTGGTCGCAACTGGCGATCGCGGCTGAGCGCCGCGGCTGCCGCGGCTGGCGGGCGGCCTAGTGGCAGAATGTTTTTGTGGAATTGTTCGCGGCTTCGTGCTATACTCGCTTTGGGGTTTTGCCCTCTTCGGGCCATAAAATTTCAGCATTGGGAGGGAAAGTAAAAAAAGCATGAGCTACAAGTCAGACATTGAGATCGCCCAGTCATGCGAGATAAGGGACATTCGCGAGATCGCCGCGGCCGCCGGCATTGGCGGGCAGTACCTTGAGCTGCACGGCAGCAGCAAGGCCAAGGTGGACGGCGCCCTCTTGCGCGACATGGCCGGGAAGCCGGACGGCAAGCTGATCCTCGTGACCGCCATCACGCCGACGCCCGCGGGCGAGGGCAAAACCACCACGACCATCGGCCTCGCCGACGGGCTGCGCCGGCTGGGCAAAAAGCCGGTCGTCGCCCTGCGCGAGCCCTCCCTCGGCCCCGTGTTCGGCGTCAAGGGCGGGGCGGCCGGCGGCGGCTACGCGCAGGTCGTCCCGATGGAGGACATCAACCTGCACTTCACCGGCGACTTCCACGCCGTCGGCGCGGCCAACAACCTGCTGGCCGCGATGCTCGACAACCACATCTTTCACGGCAACGCCCTGGACATCGACGCGCGCCGGATCACCTGGCGGCGGGCGGTGGACATGAACGACCGGCAGCTGCGCGGCATCGTGTGCGGCCTGGGCGGCCGGGCCAACGGCTCGCCGAGGGAGGACGGCTTCGACATCACGGTGGCCTCCGAGATCATGGCTGTGCTGTGCCTGTCGGAGGGCATCGAGGACCTGAAGGCCCGCCTGGCGAGGATCATCGTGGGCTACTCGCGCGGCGGGGCGCCCGTCACGGCCGGGCAGCTGAAAGCCCAGGGCGCCATGGCGGCCCTGCTCAGGGACGCCCTGAAGCCCAACCTCGTGCAGACGCTCGAGGGCGCGCCCGCCCTCGTACACGGCGGCCCGTTCGCCAACATCGCCCACGGCTGCAACTCCGTCGCCGCGACGCGCATGGCCCTCAAGCTGGGGGATTACGCCGTGACAGAGGCGGGCTTCGGCGCGGATCTGGGCGCCGAAAAGTTTCTGGACATCAAATGCCGGATGGCGGGGCTGGAGCCCTCCGCGGCCGTGATCGTCGCCACCGTCCGCGCCCTCAAGCACCACGGCGGCGCGGCCAAGGCCGACTTGGGGGCCGAGAGCCTGCCCGCGCTGGAAAAGGGCCTGCCCAATCTCATCCGGCACGCGGAGAACATGTCGGAGGTGTTCGGCCTGCCGGCCGTCGTGGCCGTCAACCGCTTCCCGACAGACACCGAGGCGGAGATCGGGCTGATTGAGGAAAGATGCGGGGAGCTGGGCGTGAAGGCGGTCCTGTCGGACGTGTGGGCCAGGGGCGGCGAGGGCGGCACGGCGCTGGCCCAGGAGGTCGTCCGCCTGTGCGAGGGAAAGAGCCGGCTCCGCTTCGCGTACCCGCTGGACGCCCCCATCGAGGAAAAGCTGGCGGCCATTGTGAAGCGGGTCTATCGCGGCGACGGGGTGGCGCTGGCGGACGCCGCGAAAAAGCAGGCCGCGCAGCTGGAGGCGCTGGGCTTTGGCGGGCTGCCCATATGCATGGCCAAGACGCAGTACAGCTTTTCGGACGACGCGGCGCTCCTGGGCGCCCCGCGCGGCTTCACGGTGGCGGTGCGCGGCCTCCGGGTTTCGGCCGGCGCCGGGTTCATCGTGGCGCTGACCGGCGACATCATGACGATGCCGGGGCTGCCCAAGTCGCCCAGCGCCGAGCGGATCGACGTGGACGCCTCGGGCAGGATCTCCGGGCTGTTCTGACGGGCCGTTCTGACGGGCTATTCTGACGAACCATTCTGGCGGGCTATTATGACGAGCGGTTTTGATGGGCTATTCTGATATTGATTCCGCTGCGGCAAGTGTTGACAAAAGCGACAAACAGTGCTATTTTTATATTGTTAGCACTCGACTGCTTGGAGTGCTAACAAAGGTGGCGAAATGCAGCTAGACATGCGGAAGCGCAGAATACTCCAGGCCATCGTCAATGAATATATTGATACCGCTGAGCCTGTGGGTTCGCGCTACATAGCGAAAAAACACGAGCTGGGGCTGAGCTCCGCGACGATCAGGAATGAAATGGCGGATCTCGAGGACATGGGCTATTTGGCGCAGCCGCACGCCTCCTCCGGCAGGGTGCCGTCGGACAAGGGCTACAGGCTCTACGTTGACGACCTGATGGAAACCCGCCTGCTGACGCTGGACGAGGTCAGGGCTGTCACGGAAGAGCTGGACTTGAAGATAAACGAGCTGGGCGCGCTGATTAAAAACGCGTCCGCGGCCATATCGCGGCTCACAAAATACACGGCCGTGACGCTGACGACCAAGGGGGGGGACAGCGGCGTAAAGGCGGTCGAAACCGTTTCGATCGACAGCGCGAAGGTCTACGTGATTGTAATCTCGGAGTCCGGGACGGTCAAAAACAGCATCGCGAGCCTGCCCGTCCGGCTCGACAAGGACGATCTGGCCAGGCTCACGGCGCTGCTGCAGAACAGGGTCTGCGGGCACTCGCGCGAGAGCCTCATGGGCGCGCTGCAGAGCGCGATACGGGAGGAATTTGCGGGCGCCGGCGCCGCGGAGGCCGTCATGTCGGCGCTTGCCGACGCCGTAATCGACTGCCTGAGGCAGATGGGCAGCGCGGAGATGTTCCTGGAGGGCACGGCGAACATACTGAACTTCCCGGAATTTCGCAACATCGAGCGCGCGAGGGAGTTTCTTGAGATACTGGAGGAAAAGAAAAGCATAGCCAACCTGCTGAGCGGGCTCGCGAAGGACGAGCGCGTCCGGGTGCTGATTGGCGGCGAGAACCAGATTGACGAGATAAAGGAGTGCAGCATCGTGAGCGCGACGTACACCGCCGGGAACATGGTGTTCGGCACGATCGGCGTCATTGGCCCCAAGCGGATGGAGTACTCCAAGGTGGTGTCCACCATTGAGTATATAAACAAGGTGATAGCGAGCGAGCTCGGCAAGCTGGCCAGCGGCGCGGACGAGGGATAGCGCGGGGCCGGGCGGGCCGCCGCGCAGGCGGGCATCGGCGGCAGGCGGGCGCGGGCGCGGGAGCGGGCCGCCGCGCGGGCGGGTTGCGGCGGCAAATACACAGGCGCGAAGCCCAAGAGAGTTTTTTAGCCGGGCCCGCGCCAAAACTTGAAGAGGGATGGTCGCGTATATGAATCAGGGAAAGAAAGAGCAGAAGAACAGGCAGCACGAGCACGGCGACGGGGACGCCTCGGAAAAGGCCAAGAAGCCCAAGGCGTCCGGCAGGGCCTGGTGGGACGCTGAAAAGCCCGAAGCGGCGGGCGAGGGCGGCTCCGGCGGCACCGGCGGCGCGGGCGAGGCGGAGGGCCAGGCTGGCGCCGGCGCCGGCGCCGAGAGCGGCTGCGGCATCGGGGGCAATGCCGGCAATGCCGGCGGCGACGGCGACGCTTCGGGCGCGGAGGGGGCCGCCGGCCCGGCCGGCGCCAGCGGCGACGGCTCTGCCGCAAGCGACGGCGCGGCCGGCGCCGAGCGCGCGGACGCCGCGCTGCAGGCGAAGCTGGACGAAAAGGACAGGCTGTGCAAGGAGTACCTGGAGCGGCTGCAGAGAAGCGCCGCCGAGTTTGACAACTACAAAAAGCGCACGCAGCGCGAAAAAGAGGGGCTGTACCTGGACGCGTCGGCGGACGTGATCGGCGCCTTTCTTCCGGTGGTGGACAGCCTCGAACGCGCGGTCATGGCGCTGGGCGCGGGCTGCGCCGGGCAGGGGAGCGCGGGCGGCGGCGCGGCGGCGGGCGCTAGCGCCAGCGCCATCGAGGGCGAGGGCGCGGATTCGGCCGGCGGCGCCGGCGGCGAATCCTCTGGCGGCCCATCCGGCGGCGCCCCCGACTCGCGACAGGGCG
This sequence comes from Clostridiales bacterium, assembly GCA_031263625.1. Lineage (GTDB taxonomy): Bacteria > Bacillota > Clostridia > WRLR01 > WRLR01 > JAISFK01. The sequence goes on along the minus strand of JAISFK010000113.1, from coordinate 6,625 downwards.
CAGCCGCCACAGCAGCAGCGGCGGGCGACGCGGGCGGCAGGGACAGCTCGCTTGCGGAGGGCCTGCTGCTCATAGACAAGCAGGTGAAGGACGTGCTGAAAAAGTTCAGCGTCGAGCAGCTGCCGGGGGCGGGGGAGCAGTTCGACCCCAACCTGCACAACGCCGTGATGCACGTGGAGGACGAATGTTATGGAAAAAACACTATTGTTGAGGTGTTTCAAAAGGGGTATATTTATAAAGACCGCGTGATAAGGCACAGCATGGTCAAGGTCGCAAACTGATGTTAAATAATTTTTTATATAATGGAGGGTAGAATATGTCTAAAGTTATTGGGATAGATTTGGGGACCACGAACTCGTGCGTCGCCGTGATGGAAGGCGGGGAGCCCGTCGTCATGCAGAACGCGGAGGGCAACAGGACGACGCCGTCCGTGATCGCGTTCTCGAAGACGGGCGAGCGGCTGGTCGGCCAGGTCGCGAAGCGCCAGGCGATCACGAACCCCGAGCGCACGGTCATATCGATCAAGCGCGACATGGGCACCGACAGGAAGGTCAAGATAGACGACAAGCAGTACACGCCGCAGGAGCTGTCGGCCATGGTGCTGCAGAAGCTCAAGGTGGACGCGGAGGGCTACCTGGGCGAGACGGTCACGCAGGCCGTCATCACCGTGCCGGCGTATTTCAGCGACGCGCAGCGCCAGGCGACGAAGGACGCCGGCAAGATCGCCGGCCTCGAGGTGCTGAGGATAGTCAACGAGCCGACGGCGGCGGCGCTCGCCTATGGGCTCGACAAGGAGAGCGACCAGAAGATCATGGTCTACGACCTCGGCGGCGGCACGTTCGACGTGTCCATCCTCGAGATAGGCGACGGCGTGTTCGAGGTGCTGGCCACGAACGGCAACAACCGCCTGGGCGGCGACGACTTCGACGACCGCGTCGTGGACTACCTCACCGACACGTTCAAGAGGGAGAGCGGCATCGACCTGAAGCAGGACAAGATGGCGCTGCAGCGCCTGAAGGAGTCCGCCGAGAAGGCGAAGATCGAGCTGTCGGGCGTCACGACGTCCAACATAAACCTGCCGTTCATCACCGCGGACGCCTCCGGGCCCAAGCACCTGGACATCACGCTGACCAAGTCGAAGTTCGACGAGCTGACGGCCGACCTGGTCGAAAAGACGATGGGGCCGACGAGGCAGGCGATGTCCGACGCCGGGCTCACGCCGGACAAGATCGACAAGGTGCTGCTCGTCGGCGGATCCACGAGGATACCGGCCGTGCAGGACGCGGTCAAGAAGTACCTCGGCAAGGAGCCGTTCAAGGGCATAAACCCGGACGAGTGCGTCGCGGTTGGCGCCGCCATACAGGCGGGCGTGCTGACGGGCGACGTCAAGGACCTGCTGCTGCTCGACGTGACCCCGCTGTCTCTCGGCATCGAAACGATGGGCGGCGTGTTCACGAAGCTGATCGAGCGCAACACGACGATCCCGACGAAAAAGAGCCAGGTGTTCTCGACGGCCGCCGACGGCCAGACGAGCGTTGACGTCCACGTGCTGCAGGGCGAGCGCGAGATGGCCGCGTACAACAAGACGCTGGGCAACTTCCAGCTGGGCGGGATCCCGCCGGCGCCCAGGGGCGTGCCGCAGATCGAGGTCACGTTCGACATAGACGCGAACGGCATCGTGCACGTCTCCGCGAAGGATCTGGGGACGGGCAACGAGCAGAAGATCACGATAACGGCCAGCACGAACCTCAGCGACTCCGACATCGACAAGGCCGTCAAGGACGCCGAGCGCTTCGCGGAGGAGGACAAGAAGAAGAAGGAAGAGGTGGACGCGCGCAACGCCGCCGACTCGCTCGTGTACCAGAGCGAGAAGACGCTGTCGGAGCTGGGCGACAAGCTGGACGCCGCCGACAAGTCCGGCATAGAGGCGAAGATCGGCGAGCTCAAGGAGGCGCTGAAGGGCGCAAGCCCCGAGGCCATCAAGAGCGCCACGGATACGCTGCAGAAGGCTTTTTACGAGGTGTCCTCTAAGATATACCAGCAGAACCCGGGCGCGCAGCCGGGCGGCGGCCCAGACGGGCCGGGCGGGCCTGCGGGGCCGGACTCGGCGGGAGGCCCGGACGGCGCGGCGGGCGACGGCAATGTGTACGACGCGGACTACAAGGTCGTGGACGACGACAGCAAATAGCGTTGCCAGCCCGCTTGCGCGGGAAATGTTTTATTTGCGGATTAGAACATGGCAGGATTAGCGTATAGCATTAGGATGGATAGGTGCGGATGGCTGAAAAGAGAGATTACTACGACGTCCTCGGCATAAAAAAAGGCGCCTCCGAGGCGGATATAAAAAAGGCGTTCAGGCAGCAGGCCAAGAAATACCACCCGGACGTCAATTCGGGCGACAAGAGCGCCGAGGCGAAGTTCAAGGAAGTGAACGAGGCATACGACGTGCTGAGCGATTCGCAGAAGCGCGCCAGATACGACCAGTTCGGGCACGCCGGCGTCGATCCGAGCGGCTTTGGCGCCGGATCGCGCGGCGGCGGCTTTGGCGGCGCCGGCGTGGATTTCGACCTGGGCGACATATTCGACTCTTTTTTCGGGGGCGGCGGCTTCGGCGGCCGCTCGTCGTCGCGATCGAGAAGCGCCCCGCAGAAGGGCGCGGATCTGAAATTCAACCTGGAGCTGTCGTTTGAGGAGGCCGCGTTCGGCGTGGAGAAGGAGATACCCATCCAGCGCGGCGAGAAGTGCCCCGTGTGCGACGGCTCCGGCGCCAAGCCCGGCACGTCGCCCTCCACGTGCTCCGCGTGCAACGGGACCGGCCAGGTGCATGTCAGGCAGAACACGCCGTTTGGGCAGTTTTCGAGCGTCAAGACGTGCGACGCGTGCCATGGCGAGGGCAAAATTATCGCAAATCCTTGCCCTTCGTGCGGCGGAAGTGGTAAAATTAGAAAGTCGGCGAAAATAAAGGTGAAGATCCCCGCCGGCATTGACAACGGGCAGTCGATATCGCTGCGGGGCGAGGGCGAGCAGGGCCCGCGCGGCGGCGCCCCCGGCGACCTGTACGTGGGCGTGCGCGTGCGCAAGCACCCGCTGTTCGCGCGGGAGGGCGTGGACGTCGTCTGCGAGATGCCGATCACGTTCGCCCAGGCGGCGCTCGGCAGCGAGGTGGAGGTGCCGACGCTCGACGGCAAGGTCAAGTACACGATCCCCGAAGGCACGCAGACGGGCACGGTGTTCAGGCTCAAAAGCAAGGGCATACCGTACTTGCGGGGCGGCGGCAGGGGCGACCAGTTCGTGCGGACGACGATCGAGGTCCCGAGAAGGCTGAACGAGAGGCAGAAGAAGCTGCTCAGGGACTTTGCCGATCTCAGCGGCGACGACGTGCACGAGCAGAGGAAGGGATTCTTCGACAAAATGAGGCAGTCGTTCGGCAATAAATAGCGAGCAGTGAGAAGCGAGCAGTGAGCAGTGTTTGATTATTCAAAGAAAAAGCTGATCGCCGCGTGCGCGGTGATTCTGATAGTCATAGCCATACCGGCCGTATATATGGCGCTCAACGGCAAATGGCCGGGCCATTCGGAGGACGAGCGCGGCGGCGACGCCATTGTCGCGGAGGCGGCGGCCTACCCGACGGATCTGATCATAGAGGAGATCTCCCTGCCGGAGTCCGGAGCGCCGGCCCCGGCGACCATAATCCACGAGCTGCCGACCACGACCGCCGCGGCCACGACGACCGCCGCCCCGACCGAGCCGCCCAAGTGGATCCCGCAGGATCCGGCGACGGACGGCGAGGCGCTGGCCGGCGATCTCGTCGAAAAGGACAGCGTCAACGTGCTGATCATGGGCCTGGACAGGGAGGCGTTCCTGCTGGACACGATGGGCGTCGCCAGCGTCAGCAGGGAAAACAAGTCCATCAGGCTCATCATGTTCCCGCGCGACACATACGTCGGCTATTCGGACGCGGTCGGCGACCTCATCGCGCAGATCGGCCACTCCAAGCTGCCCGGCATCTACAAGCTCAACAACGCCTACAACATCGGCGACCACATAGGCGCGGTGTCGGACACGGAGTACAACCGGGGCAAGTTCGGCGAGCAGGGCTTTGACTTCCTCGCGCAGGTCATATACGAGAAGTTCGGCATAGAGGTGGACGACTACGTCCGCATCAACACATACGGCTTCGTGAAGCTCGTGGACATGTTCGGCGGCGTGCGCGTGAACGTCCCGATGCGCATGAACTACTTCGACCCCGACCAGGATCTGCGCATCGACCTGTCCAAAGGCTCGCAGACGCTGAACGGCGCGCAGGCCGAGGGCTTCGTCCGCTTCCGGAGGGGCTACAACAGCGCGGGCAAAGAGGTGACGGCCGACCGCACGAAGAACCAGATAGCGTTCCTCAAGGCGTTTTACGAGCAGCACGCGAAGCTGTCCAACATCGGCAAGATCCCCGATCTGCTGAGCCTGCTCAAAAAGAACGTCGTCCACAGCGTCAGCGCCGAGGAGCTTTTGACGACGTACACGGACTTGCTGACGGACGTCGTTGCCAGCGGCTACGCGCTCGAATCGGTCGAGTTCGAGACGACCGACAGGCGGATCAACGGCTCGCTGTACCTTGTGATCAAGCCGCCGGAGGGGGCGGATCCCGCAGCGGGGGGCGCGGGCGCGGGCGCTGGCGAAGCCGGATCGGGAGCGGGCGCGGGCGCAGGAGCGGGCGCGGGAGCAGGAGCGGGCAGCAGCACGGGAGCTGGCGCGGGCGCGGCTTCCGACGCCGCATGGCGGCTGCTCTATCCGTCGCCGCCGTAGCCGCTGATGCGCGCCACTGCAGGCCGTTTCTGCGCGCCCCGGCGCGCGGTGCCGCTGCGGGCGTGGCTGTTGCGGGAGGGACGCCTGCGGGGGCGAAAAACTTGGCGCTGGCCTATTGACTTAGAGCGCGCGCCAAGGTTTATGATCATTCCATAAATATTGAATATATAGAATAGAAATGGCATAGAGAGAGGACGAGACGAGGTGCGAAATTTTGACAAATTTTGACTTTTACGCCCCCGCGCGGATTCTGTTCGGGGATGGCGAGGAAAAACGGATCGGGGAGCTGCTGAAGCCCCGCGCGTCCAAGGTGCTGCTGCACTACGGCGGGGGCAGCATAAAAAAGAGCGGGCTGTACGGCGCCGTGACCGCGTCTTTGAGGGAGAGCGGCGTGGATTTCGCGGAGCTGGGCGGCGTCAAGCCCAATCCCCGGCTCTCGCTCGTGCATGAGGGGATCGCCCTGTGCAAGAAGGAGGGCGTCGATCTCATTCTGGCCGTCGGGGGCGGCAGCGCCATAGACTCCGCCAAGGCCATCGCCATGGGCGTCTATTTCGACGGCGACATATGGGACGTCTACGATCAGGGCAAGCCCATCGAAAAGGCGCTGCCCGTCGCCACCATTCTCACCATCCCCGCGGCCGGGAGCGAGTCAAGCGGCGACACCGTGATCACGAACGAGGAGAAGCAGCTGAAATACGGCTACGGCAGCCCGCTCCTGCGGCCTGTGCTCAGCATCGTGAACCCCAGGCTGTTCTTCACCCTTCCCAGGGAGCAGCTGGCCTGCGGCGTCGCCGACATGATGAGCCACGTGTTCGAGCGCTATTTCACGAACACGGCGCACACCGACCTGACGGACGGCCTGTGCGAGGCCACGCTGAAGACGCTCATGAGAAACGCGCTGCTGGCCAGCCGCGACATGCGGGACTACGACGCCTGGGCGGAGCTGGGCTTTGCGGGCACGGTCGCGCACAACGGCCTCGTGGGCATGGGGCGCGAGCAGGACTGGGCCTGCCACGGCATGGAGCACGAGCTGTCGGCGATTTACGACGTGGCCCACGGCGCGGGCCTCGCGACCCTGACGCCGGGCTGGATGGAGTATGTCTGGAAGGACAACGCCGGCATGTTCGTGCAGTTCGCGGTCAACGTGATGGGCGTGGAGGGCAGCTACCGCGATTCAGAGGCGATCATTCGGGAGGGCATCGCCCGGCTGCGCGAGTTCTTCGGCAAGCTGGGGCTGTCCGCGACGCTGTCGGGGCTCGGAATCGGCGAGGACAGGCTGGAGGAGATGGCGAAGAAGGCCACCGGCGCCGCGTTCGGCGACGAGCAGCCCATCGGCGGCCTGAAAAAGCTGCACTGGCAGGACGTGCTGGCGATCTATCGGCTCGTGAAATAGGGGCGGCGAGGGAAAAAGCGGAGCGGAGAAGCGTCGGGCGCGGCGGCTGGTGAAACGGCTGCCATGAAGCGGCGGGCAACGACGGCGGGCGACGACGGCCGGCCGGCAGGCAGGCAAGGCCGCGCGGCCGCGAAAATTAAGGAGGCGCGTTATGGGGTTCAATGGCTATCATCATATAGGGCTGGTTGTCGATGACGCTGAAAAAAGCCTGAAATTCTACGCCGAGGGGCTGGGCGGCAAGCTGACCTTCAGCTTCCCCATGGGCGACACGGGCAAGACGATCAGCCTGGTCGATCTGGGCGGTAGCGCCGTCGTGGAGATCATCCCGCGCGGGAACGAGGGGCCGGAGGCGAGCGCCCGCTGGGCGCACATCGCGGTGGCGACCGACGACGCCAGGCGGGCGTATGCGCTCGCGCTGGAGGCCGGGGCGCT
>JAISFK010000495.1 GCA_031263625.1 Clostridiales bacterium | reverse complement strand
GCTCAAGGCGCAGCGCGTTGAGCAGGTTGGGCAGGCAGCCCGGCTCGAAGCGCACGTCGATGACCGGCCCGATGATCTGAGTGACAGTGCCAATGTTTTGCGGCATAATTATGACCATTCCCTTTATTAAATAGTTCCCTAGCCCTCCGGTATACCGGAGACGATCTCGTTTATCTCCTGCGTGATGAGCGCCTGCCTCGCGCGGTTGTAGCGCGACGACAGCGCGTCTATCAGCTCGTTCGCGCTCTTCGTCGCGCCGTCCATCGCCACCATGCGCGCCTGCTGCTCGCTCGTGAACGCGTCCACGAACGCGTCGTACACGAGGCCCTTGACGTAGTGCGGCGTCAGATGGTCAAACAGCTCGCGGGAGCTTGGCACGTAGCGTATGGCGTGGATGCGCTCCATGCGCCCCTCGCCGATCGAAAACTGGCCCGGCGACAGCGGCAGCAGCCTGAGCATCGCCGGCGTCTGCTTCAGCGCGGACTCAAGCGTCGTGTATATTATGCTCACGTCCCTGCAGCGCTTTGACAAAAAGCGCTCGATCAGTATGTCCGCGACGTCCCTTGCGCGCGCGAGGGACGGGTTCATGACGGGATACGTGAAGCCCGGATCGACGTTGTAGCCTTTCTGCTTTATGCGGCCGCGCCCGACGAAGCCGGCCACGAGCAGCTCGGCGCTCTCCTTTTCGACGCGCTCGTCCAGAAAGCCGATTATGTTGTGGTTGTAGCCGCCGGCCATGCCCTTGTCGCCGGCGAGCACGAGGTACAGCGACGGCGGGCCGCCTGCCGGGGCGGCGACTGTGGCGGCATTGCCAGCGCCCGCGCCCGCGCTGCTCGCGCCGCCCGCCTCGGCAGCGCCGCGCATCGAGGCGCTCTCGATAAACGGCGAGTCTATCATGGACGCGCTGGCGGCGCACAGGATCTCCGACAGCGTTATGAATATCTGGTCGAAAAAAGGCTTTGACGACTCCAGCTGCGCTTTGGCCTTTTTCGACTTCGCCGCCGATATAAGGTACATGGCGCGCGTTATCTGCTTTGTGCTCTTTACGCTCGCCACGCGCGATTTCAGCTCATTCAGCGATGCCATCCCAATGACCGTTCCTTTTCAAAAGTTCCATGCCAAAGCTCCATGCCAAGTTTTATGCCAAAACTCTGCGTCGAAGCTCTATGCCAAGCTCTATGCCAAGTTCTATGCCAGAGCTCTATGCCAAAACTCCGCATCTCAGTTCTATGCCAGAGCTCTATGTCGCGGCCCATAGCTTCTTGAACTCGCCGACCGCGCTCGACAGCGCCGCCGCGTCGTCGTTCGACAGCGCCCCGCTCTCGGCGATGGACGCGAGGACGCCGCCGCAGTGCTCCCTGACATATCCCAGAAACGCGCCGTTGAACTGCTGGACGTGCTGCAGCGGCACGCTCATGAGCTCCCTGCCGGTCGCGAGGAACAGCACGGCGACCTGCTCCTCCATAGAGCGCGGCGAATTGACGGGCTGCTTGAGGGTTTCCACCATGCGGGCGCCCTGCGTCAGGCGATCCTGCGTCGATCTGTCCAGATCCGAGCCGAACTGCGCGAACACCTCCAGCTCGCGGTACTGCGCGAGGCTCATGCGCAGCGAGCCTGCGACGGATTTCATCGCCTTCGTCTGCGCCGAGCCGCCCACCCTCGAAACCGATATGCCCACGTTCACGGCCGGGCGCTGGCCCGCGAAGAACAGATCCGACTGCAAGTATATCTGCCCGTCGGTGATGGATATCACGTTGGTCGGCACATACGCGGAAAAGTCGCCGCCCTGCGTCTCGATGATCGGCAGCGCCGTCATGGAGCCGCCGCCCCGCTCGTCGCTGAGCCGGGCCGCGCGCTCGAGCAGCCGCGAGTGCAGGTAGAACACGTCGCCGGGGTACGCCTCCCGCCCCGGCGGGCGGCGCAGTAGCAGGCTCATGGCCCGGTACGCCGCCGCGTGCTTCGACAGGTCGTCGTACACGATCAGCACGTCTTTCCGGCGCTCGTACATAAATTCCTCGGCGATCGCGCAGCCCGCGTATGGCGCGATGTACTGCAGCGCCGCCGGATCGCTGGCGGAGCTCGCGACCACCGTCGTGTACTCCATGGCCCCGAAGCGCTCCAGCGTGCTGACGATGGCGGCGACCGACGAGGTCTTCTGGCCAATCGCGACGTACAGGCAGAGGACGCCGGTCCCCTTCTGGTTGATTATCGCGTCGATGGCCACGGACGTCTTGCCCGTTTGCCTGTCGCCGATGATCAGCTCGCGCTGCCCCCTGCCGATGGGTATCATCGCGTCTATGGCCATGATTCCGGTCTGCAGCGGCACCGTGACGCTTTTCCTGTCGTTGACGCTCGGCGCGGGGAACTCCACGGGGCGCCGCTTGTCGCAGCGGATCTCCCCCTTGCCGTCCAGCGGCTCGCCCAGCGGCGCGACGACGCGCCCGACGAGGGCGTCGCCGACCGGCACGGTGACCACCGCCTCCGTCCGGTGCGCGAGGCTCCCCTCTTTCAGCCCCTGGTCGTCGCCGAGAAGCACGCAGCCGATGTTGTCTTCTTCGAGGTTGATGGCCATGCCATAGGTTCCGTTCTCAAAGCGCAGCAGCTCCCCGCTCATGCAGCCCCGCAGGCCGTGCACGCGCGCGATGCCGTCCCCTATGGATATGACGCCGCCCGCCTCGCTCGTGATCGGCGCCAGGCCGTAGTTTTCTATCTGCTCCCTGATAATCGAGCTTATTTCTTCCGGACGAATAACCATATGCCACTTCCTTTATTTAGCGCAAGTATTTGGCGCGAGTATTTTATACTGACGAGCATTTAAATTTTCCATTAACGCGAGTCAGCAATACTCGTTTCCTCTGTCCGACCGCAAATTGCGGTCGGAATTTCCAATCGAACACGAGTATAGCGCAAGCATTCTTCTCGCGCAAGCGAGAATGCAGCGCAAGCGAGCGAGTATGCAGCCAAGCATTTAGCGCATCATCTGGCGCCAAGCGCTCAGCGCGAATATCTGGCGCCAAACGCTCAGCGCGAGATTGCCCGGCCCAGCGCCGCGAGGCGGCCGGAAAGCGAGGCGTCCACGCGGACGTCGCCGATTTGCGCTATGATCCCCCCCAGGAGGGATTCGTCAACTATATTTTCGATCAGGACGGAGGCCGCCCCGTACCGCTCCGCGTATTTGCGCGACAGCGCGCCCAGCTGCGCCGGCTCAAGGGCCTGCCGCGAGTAGAGCGTCGCGCGCAGCTCGTTGCGCGCCTCCGACTTCAGCAGGCTGTAGTCCTCCGCTATGCCGGACAGCTCTGGCAGGCGGTTTTTGTCGATCAGCAGGCACACGAATCTGACGAAAGCGCTGTCGCGCCCGCCGCTCGCCGATCTAGCCTGCTCGCCGCCGTTCGCCTGAGCGGGCGCGGGCGGGGCGCCGCCGCCATAGCCAGAGGCTTGCCCTTGGCCGTTGCCAGGTGCCTGCCCCCGCTCGCCGCCCGCCGATTTAGCCTGATCGCCGTAGCAACCGTCCGCAGGCTTTGCTGGCTCGCCGCCCGCGCCTGCCGGTTTATCCGGCTCGCCACCTGCCGGTTTTTCCGGCTCGCCGCCGTTCGCCTGAGCGGGCGCGAGCGGAGCGCCGCCGCAGCCGTTTATGACGCGCCTTGCCACATCCTTTCGGATGCTCGCGGCGACAAGCGGGTTCAGCATGAACTCGCGCAGCTCGGCGTCGTCCCTCATCAGCCGCGCAAAGAG
>JAISFK010000485.1 GCA_031263625.1 Clostridiales bacterium | reverse complement strand
CCGCTCTGCGTGTAGATCACCGAGCCGTTCGCGAACGGGTTGCCGTTCATGAGCGCCAGCCCCTCCTCGAACGTCTTTGCGCGCTTCACGCACAGCACCGGCCCGAAGATCTCCCGCTCGCCGATCGACATGCCCGGCTCCACGCGGTCGAATATCGTGTGCCCGAGGTAGTACCCGTTTTCATAGCCGGGCACGACGGCCCCCCTTCCGTCCAGGACGAGCTCCGCGCCCTCTTTGGCGCCCGCTCCGATCCAGGCGGCGACGCTCTCCCTGTGCTCGGCCGTCACCACCGGCCCCAGCTTCGTGGCCCTGTCGTAGGCCGGCCCGATCTTTTGCAGGCCGCACAGCCGGACGAGCTCGGCGACCAGCCTGTCGGCTATGCCCTCCTGGGCCACCACGACCGGCAGCGCCATGCAGCGCTCGCCCGCGCAGCCGAACGCCGAGTTCATGATCCCGGCGGCGGTGCGCGTGACCGGCGCGTCGTCCAGCACGAGCGCGTGGTTTTTCGCCTCGCACAGGGCCTGCGCGCGCTTCCCCGCGGCCGCCGCCGCGCCGTACACGCGCGCGCCCGCCTCCGTCGAGCCCACGAACGTGACCCCCTTCACGTCCGGGTGCTCCAGCAGCAGGCCGGCCTCGCCGCGCGAGCAGGTGACGACGTTCAGCACGCCGGCGGGGAAGCCGGCCTCGGCGTACAGCGCCGCGAAGCGCAGGGACGTCATCGGCGTGTGGCTCGCCGCCTTCAGCACGAACGTGTTGCCGCACGCGATCGCGAGCGGGCTCATCCAGCCCATCGGGATCATGGCCGGGAAGTTCCACGGGGCTATGCCGGCAAACACGCCCATCGGCTCGCGGTACAGCGTCGTGTCGTAGCCCGTCGAGGCGTCCATGAGCGACTCGCCCATCAGCATTCCGGGGATCCCGCACGCCAGCTCCGTCATCTCCCTGGCCTTCTGCACGTCGCCCTCCGCTTCGAGCCACGCCTTCCCGTTCTCGCGGGCGACCAGCATCGTCAGCTCCTCAAAGTCTCGGTTGATCAGCTCCCTGAGCCGGAAAAACAGCTGGGCCCGCTTGTGCGGCGGGGTGTCGCGCCACGCTGGCCACGCCCCCTTGGCGGCGGCTACCGCCCGCTCGACCTCCGGCTTCGTGCAGCACGGCGCCTCGGCGATCACGCCGCCGGGTGACGGGTCGTGCACGTCCATATGCCGCTCCGCAGCCGATTCCACAAATTCGCCGCCGATAAACGGCTTCAGCATTTCGCGCTGTCGCGTCGTTTCGCGCTGTTGCGTCATTGCCCATTGCCTCCTTGTTTGGTTTGCGCGCAAAGATGTAGTAAAAATACATCTATTCAAAAGCGAATACAAGTGTAAATTTCTCCGAAACAATGACAATCGTATGATAATCGAGCGATAACCAGAAAAATGCCGCGCGACGCCAGCTTTCGGGGCGGCTAAACCGGAATTTTCAGGGACGGCTAGACCGATTAAAAAGAATCAGACAGCAGAAAGTCACGGATATTTTGGTGCGCGATGCCGTCGCGGCTCATGTCCAGCTCATCCATGGAAACCACATACTTCGGGTAGTTATCGGCAATGTCATAATAGACGCCAAACTCTCGGTTTGCGGTTTCTTCGCTTGCCAGCAGATAACATACCTGGACATAGATCCGCTTGTTTTCGCCTTTGTTGCCCACAAAGTCGATCTCTTTTTCGCCGACACGCCCGACGGCGACGGTATAGCCCCGCCTCCATAGCTCCAGGCAAACCATGTTTTCCAGAACCAGCTCAATATCCCGCTCGTTATATCCGTATACCGCCTGCCGCAGCCCGTGGTCGGCCACATAATACTTCTCGTTCACTTGCAGCATCTTTTTGCCCGGCACATCCAAGCGGCTGACCCTGCCGAACAGATAGGCGTCCTCGCAGGCTTTCAGGTAATTCAGGATGGTTTCAGGAGCGACGGCGCGCTTTTCGCTTTTGAAAAAATTGGAGAGGCTGTTCGCCGAAAAGGTTTTGCTGATATTGGCCATCACATAAGCGATGATGCGCTCCAGCAGGTCAACGCCCCGGATCTTGTTGCGCTTTACAATGTCCTTGATGACGACCGATGCGTGAAGGTCCTGCAAATACTGCTTGGAGTCGCTTTCGCTCAAAGCCGCTTTCACAAGGAAGGGCATCCCGCCTTGTCTCAAATACCTCTTGAACAACTCGGCGTCTGAAAGATTTGAATCCCTCTCGCGCAGCGCCGTGCAAAACTCGCCGAAGGAAAAAGGATACACTTGGATTTGGACGTATCTGCCCGAAATCCTTGTGGCAAATTCGCCGGCCAGCATTTTGGAATTGGAACCGGTGATATAAATATCGACATCGGAATTGACGCGCAGGGAATTGATGCAGGCCTCCCAGTTATCGACTTCCTGAAGTTCGTCCAGAAAAAGATAAACCCGCCCCTCTACAGCGTCTATCCTGCTTTTCAGGTAGCCATGCAGTCTTTTTGGCTCTTTCAGCTCATCAAGGCTCATGTCTTCAAAATTAAGCGTGATCATGTTTTCGGGCCGCACGCCCTTCTCGGCCAGCTCCTGCTGAATCAATTCCAGCATGACCGACTTTCCGCTTCTGCGGAGTCCCACCATGATTTTTACAACCTCGGTTTCGCCAATGAATCCGCGAACCTTTTTCATATACGTTTCACGCCATACCATTGCTTCAGCACCTCCAATAATCGCCGTGCAAACATTATAACTGATTTGGCTCGAAAATCCAACAGCTGTTTAAGTTATATCTTATACGAACTGCCCGGAACTGCCCGGGGAAATGCCGGGGAAATGCCGGGGAAATGCGCTGATTATCAATTACGAACTGTCCGGGAAAAATGCGCTGACTATCAATGCGAAATACGGCGGCGCCCTCCCTACAGCCGCAGCCTTGACCAGCGCCATTGTGGCCGCAAGGCCGTAAAACGCAATTTTGCAGCAATGCTTTCAGATTGCATTCTATCCGCCGCGCGTCGCACATGCCGCGCACTGCGCACTGGCCGCGTTCCCCCCGAGCCGCATTATGCGGGGCTGTTGACAGATATTTTGCGCGGCGTATAATTAATGCTATGAACCAGAAGCTCAAAGAAAAGATCGGCGAGGCGTTTTCGTCCGTGCTGCCCAT
>JAISFK010000214.1 GCA_031263625.1 Clostridiales bacterium | reverse complement strand
CAGCGCTTCCTGCACACATGCGTCAATGGCGGCGCTGATCTCCGGGGCGATGTCGTTTTTTGGTATCACAAGCACAAGACGCCTGGCCTTGATGTCCTCGCGCCTTATGACTATGCCGTCGCTCCCCCACGGCTTCTCCTGCCCCTCGTACCCCGCTAGGTCGCCAACATATCCGCCTATGACCTGGGATATGGTTTTTGCGCTCTGGTACGACGCCGCAGTCGTGTCCAGGCTCTTTATCAGCGTGGCCGTGCCGCCCTCGTATGCCGAAATGCCCGGAAAGCTCTGCGGAAGGTTTGCGTGAAATATCTCCCGGATCTTTTTGCCCCTCTCAAAATTGCCCAGCGCCCAGATGTCAAACTCGTCCGCGTCCTCGCCGCCCGCTTCCGGCGAGCCGCTCTCGCCGTACAGCCACGCCTTGGCGCACGCCTTCTGGACGAACGTGTATTCGGACAGCGCCCGGATGAAGATTGGCGCCCGCATCTTGTAAGTCACGATGATCACCACGTCCTCCGAGCCGTCCGCCAGATAGGCTGAGCCCGCAAAATCCAGGCCGTCCAGCCCGCCGGCGACGCCAAGGCTCGCGGACTTCGCGCTCGCGCCCGTGCCGCCGCCGTCGCCGCCGTCGCCATCGCCATAGCCCGGCAGGTATTTTCGCGCGACGCTTTTTGCATACTGCGAAAACACGGCGCTGTTGGCGCCCTTTATCAAATTTTCGGCGGCGCTGTCGAGCTGCTCGGCCGCGTAGTCGGTGAGCGCGCCCGGCGCCCAGCTCTCAAGCCCCCATGCTTTTATTATCGTGTCCTTCGCCTTGTCCTTGGCCCTGTTAGCCGCGCCCTCGGCCTCGCGCTGCAGTTCGAGCGCGCCCGCCAGGCCGTAAATGTAGCTGGTGCCGGCTATCTCCAAGGACGCCTGGGATATCGCGTGCTGGATCTGCTCGTGAACATAGACGCATTGCAGTATGAACGCGACTGCGACGGCCACGCAGATGTATATGGGCATTGCGATCGCGGCCTCAAGCGTGACAGAGCCTTCCTGGCGAAACAGGTGCGGGCGACCCTGCCGCAACGGCACTCCATGCCGCCTTAATTGCCCCTGCCGCAACGCCCGGCCCTTTTTGTTCGCATTTTTCGCGCCGCCCATAGCCGTCGCCCTCAAAAAAGGCTGCGCGCCAGGCTGGCTTTCAGCCGGCGCCGCCCCTGGCCGGCGCGTGCGCTGGCCGGCATGAACGCCGAGGTCATGAAGATATAGTTTACGGATATCTCCAACCCCGCGCTGGCTCCGCAGTACAGGCTCGCCGTCTTCAGGCTCCCGCCCCCGAAGCGCGAGTTTATCTCCAAAAGGTCGTTCACCCTGCCCAGTTTCTTCTCCCTGGATTCAAGGAGCAGCAAAATGCGCAGGTAGTCTATGTAGGAAACCATCTGCGAGTCTGGCGTTTTCGCCTTGCCCTCGCTGGGCAGGCCGATGTTTGTCTTCCAGTCGCCGGGCAGTTTTATGAACGGCAGCTTTTTGCCGTCCGAGAGATCCCCCGCGTCCAGAATGGATTCGGACAGGCTCCAGGCGGCGATGACAAGGTTGGCCACGACGGGCGTCAGCGCCCCGGCGGACCACCACCCGGCCAGCGCGGCGGCAATCTGGTTCGCCAGCGCCAGCTTTTCGGCGTCCGAGTATATATGCAGGAAGTTCAGCGCAAACCGCATAAGGACTATCTGCGCCTTGATCGCCGCGACATTCGCCGCCTCGTCCTCTCCACCGATCAGAATGTATTCCGCTTCCGCCCCGAAAAAGGCGCTGTGCGAAAGCCCGCCGCCCAGCAGGCTGTATTTGGCCTTGGAGCCGTTGCCGAACACGGACAGGATCCACTCGTTCACGTAAAGGCTGTCCCGCGCCCCCAAAAGCCCGCCGCCCAGCAGGGCGCCTATATTCATGAAGCCGCCCATGGACGCCTCCGAAAAGGCGCTGTCCTCCGAAAAGAGGTTCACGCCGCCAAGCGCCCCGCCGCCGTCTTCAAGGCCGGCCGCGCCCGCGCTTGCGCCCCAGCCCGCGCCCTCTCCAATGCCCGCTGCCCCCGCGCCCGTCCCGCCGCTCCCGCTACTGCTACTGCTACTGCTACTGTTGCCGCCGGCGTTTCTGGACGGGAGCGAGGCGATGTCGATGCCGAGGTCGGACAGCTTCTTCAATTCGCGCCCGTTTTTGCCCTCATTTTCACCCCCGACATACTCGTTGAGCCTGTCCATGGCGTATTCGCGCGGATCGGGCAACTTGACCTGGGCGCTGTTTTTTTGATAGTCGTATTCGACGCCGTAGTTGTACTTTTCGGCCCCCGACATGAGAGCCTCGCGAATCTCCGCCTGCGTGGCCGGGCTTTCCGGCGGCGAGAAGCCCAAGAGCTTGCCCCTGATCCGGCTCACGCCGCTGAGCGCCTCGTTGATGGCCTCTATGTTTTTGTTGAGCATGTCGGTCTTGCTCCTTGCGCTCTCCGCGTCCAGCAACATCGCCCTGCCTTCCTCAAGGCTGCCCCTCATCGAGCCGCTAAACGCCTCCAGCGCGGGCGCCCACGCCGCGCTCCCGCCTGCCGCGGCAGCCGCCCCGCCTGTGCCGCCCGCTCCAGCAACGGCGCCTGCCGCGCCTGCGGCACCCTCCGCGGTGCCCATGCTCTCGTCTATTTTGTCGTAGAGCTCGTAAATCGCGGCGCTCTTTTCTTTGATCTGCTCAATGCACTCGACGGCCCTGGCGTTCGCGTTCAGGTAGGCGCTCGTTTCGCTTTCCTGCAGCCTGTCCAGCGCCCGCGCGAGTTTGTCCCTCAGCTCGCGCTGGTCTGTCAGATCCGGCTTCTCGACGTCGTCGGCGCCGGAGGCGGCGCTCTCCCTCGCGCGCTGCTCGCTCTCGTAGTCGGCCGCGCGCACGTCCGCGTATGCCTCAAATATAAGGGCGATCTCCTCTGCCAGCTGCTCCCTGATCCCGCCGCTCGCATAGTTCATGGCGTATTTGCTCCCCACGCCCGCAGCGCCGGTGTCGCCGTACAGGTAGTCGCGGAGTTTCTGCTGGAGCTTGCCTATTTCGGCCATTTTCTTGTCGGCCTCCATCTTGAGCTTGGCGGCGCCCGCCATCCCGCCGACTGACTGGACGCTGCCGAGCATCGCCAGGACGCCGGACGCAAGGGCGGCCGGCGCCCTGTATTTCATATATTCGAGTATCTGGCTCTCCAGCACGCCGATGTCCGCAAGCGGCATCTCAGGCTTCAGGCTGATATCCTCTATCGCGTAGTCGTAGAGCAGCGCCCCGCTCTGCCTCTCCAGGTTCAGCTCCGCATAGCGCCTGAGCTCCTGCGTGTCGGGGGCCGGCATATTCACGGCGAAAATCCCGTACCCGTTTTTCAGGCCGCTGTCAAAGTCCGACAGGATCGCGAGCGTCGCGATGTCGAGCGCCCTCACCGCCTGGTTCTTTGCCGAGTAAATTCTCGCGGCGTCAACCAGCAGCCCCGTCAGCACTATGGTCGCCACTATCGCTATGGACAGGAATATCGATATGCCCCCTTGCGCCTTTTTCAAAACAAGCCTCCTATGAAGCTCTTGATTTTTCCCGCCGCAGCCTCGAAATTGTCCGCAAACGCCTTAAATTCCGGGGAGGCGTCCTCCAGCTTTTCTTCAATGTCAAC